>JALYXJ010000440.1 GCA_030947165.1 Gemmatimonadota bacterium | reverse complement strand
GCGCTGGCCGCTCGCTCCGCCCCGCCGCAGGAGCGCGAGGTGTGGGCGCGGCGCGTGGCCGCGACCGCGCGCGATTTCCAGGACGCCGCTGCCCGCCTGCGCGGTGCTCGCGCCGGTGGCCCAACGTTTCCGGCTGGCACTCCTGCCGCCATCAGCTACGCCGAGCTGACAGAGCTTCAGGAAGCTGTCGTCACCTCCGCGCTCAAGACGGCGTCGACCGCCTCCACCGCGGCCGAGGATTCGCTCGTTTCGCGGCAGTGGCGGTTCGTTGCGGCCATGGAGCGCGTCACGGCGGACCTGGAAGGCGAGTCGGCGCGTCGCATCGATGGATTGGTGCAGGAGGAAGCCGCCTGCGTGATTCTCCTCCTCCTCGCGCTCGCCTTCGGCATTCGGCTCGCCGCGCTCCCCACCCAGGCACGTCTTCAGCAGACGGCAGACGCGCTGGCTGAGAGCGAGTCGCGCAGCCGTGCCGTGCTGGACGCGATGAGTGAAGGGATGCTCCTCACCGACGTGGACGGCCGCATCCTCGTGTTGAACCCGAGCGCGCGGCACATCATCGGTGTCTCGCAAGACGAGGACAACGTGACGCTGGAGAAGGTCGCGCCGCGGCTGCTCGACGAGAATGGAGCACCCATCGCGGTGGACATGCTCCCCACCCGCATCACCCTACGCACGGGCGAACCGATCACCAACGCGACCATCGGGGTGCGCGGCACCGACGGCAGCCTCCGCTGGCTTCTCGTGAACACGCATCCGCTCTTCCGCGAGGCCGGCGATCCGCCGCACGCGGCGGTCGCCATCTTCCGCGACGTCACTTTCGAGCGGCGGGTTGCCGAGGAGCGCGCCGCGCAGGCGGAAGCGCTCGAATTGCAGAATCGCGAGCTGCTCGCCCAGGCGGACGCGCTGGGGCGAGGGGAAGCGCTCTTCCGCTCTCTCGTGGATACCGCCGGCAGCGCGATCGTCGGGCTCGACCGGGAAGGGAAGGTGTTCGAGTGGAACCGCGAGGCCGAGGCGCTGTTCGGCGTCGCTCGCGTCGACGCGATCGGGCAGCCGTATGCGGAGGCGTTCGTCACTCCGCAGCACCGGAGCAGGATGCGTGGAGGCATCGCCGCCGTCCTGGGCGGCGAACCGCTCCGCAATCTCGTGGGACCGGTGAAGAGCCGCCGCGGCGAACAGCGAACCGTGCTCTGGAACATCACTCCACTGCGCGCCGCCGACGGCGACGCAGCGCACGGACTGATCGCCGCGGGACTGGACATCACCGAGCGCGAAGCCTCCGACGAGCGCTTCCGTGTGTTGTTCGAGCGATCCTCCGACGCGCACCTCCTGTACGACGAGCATGGCGTGATCGATTGCAACGATGCCACGCTTCGGATGCTGCGCGCCGACGGCAAGGAGATGGTGCTCGGGCGCAGCCCGATCGACCTGTCTCCGCGCCGTCAGAGCGACGGGCGCCTCTCGGTGGTCGTGGGGGATCAGATGCGGCAGCTCGCGCGGTTGCGCGGCTATCATCGCTTCGAGTGGATGCACCAGCGCATGGACGGGTCGGAGTTCCCCGTGGAGATCACGCTCACCCCGGTGCGACTCAACAGCCGCGAGGTGATTCTCGCGGTCTGGCACGACATCGCCGAACGCAAGGCGGTGGAGGATGCGCTCCGCTCGGCCAAGGACGCCGCGGAGTCGGCGAACCGCACCAAGAGCGAGTTCATGACGCGCATGAACCACGAGCTGCGGACGCCGCTCACGGCGATCATCGGCTTTTCGCGCGTACTGCTCCAGGGGAAGGAGGGCGCCCTTGGATCGGGCGTGCACCGCTACGTGGAGCGCATCCGCGTGAACGGGATGCATCTCCTCTCGCTCATCAACCAGATCCTCGACGTCGCCAAGGTGGAAGCAGGGCGGATGGAGCTGGACTTCGAGACGGTGGCGGTGGACTCCCTCGTGCGCGACACGCTCGCCATGCTCGACTCCACGGCGGAGGCGAAGGGTCTCGTCCTCCGGTGCGAGCTGCCACCACGCATGCCACCGCTGGTGACCGACGAGGGCAAGCTGCGGCAGATCCTCATCAACCTGGTGGGGAACGCCATCAAGTTCACGAACGACGGCGAAGTCTGCGTGCGAGTGGACGTGGATCCGGCGAGCGGCCGCGCAACGGCGATCGTCGTGAGCGACACCGGGATCGGCATTCCGGCCGACCGGCAGCTCAAGGTGTTCGACCCGTTCGAGCAGGGCGACTCGTCCACCCGGCGCCAGTTCGGCGGCACGGGCCTCGGCCTCTCCATCGTGAAGACCTTTGCTGCCCTGATCGGTGCCCGGATCACGGTGGAAAGCAAGGTCGGTGAGGGGACGACGTTCACCGTGCTGCTGGCGACCCCCGAAGTGATGGCGGCGATGCAGGAGCAGCGCAGCGCCTAGGGATGGCGTCGCGAGCGGCGGCCGGCTCGACATCACGCGCCGGTCGATAGAGGGAGCGCGCGTATTGCGGGGTTAACGAAAGCTGGCGTCGGCCCCGGTCGCCGCCGCACATTGCTCCCGACCGCCCCACCGAACTTTCTCCGCTCATCCAAATGCCGCGCTACGTCTCTGTCCGCGCCTCGGCGCTGGTCCTGCTGTTCTCCGCCGCCTGCAGCTCGTCGAACCCGGCGCCGCAGAGCACGCCCGCACCGAATAATCCGCGTGGTACGCGTGCCCAGCAGGAGCTCGACTCCCTGCGCCGCAACACGGTGATCGAGAACGATCGCCCCGACCTGCCGGCGCGGACTGGCGTGCTCGTCGTGGCGAATCAACAGGCGGCCAGCGCCACGATCCTCAACGCCACCACCCTCAAGACCATCGTCACGCTCAAGGTCGGCCTGGGGCCGCACGAGGTGGCGGTGTCGCCCGACGGCCGCTGGGCCGTCGTGACCAACTACGGGACGCGCGACGCGCAGGGCAACACCCTGAGCGTGATCGACCTCTCGCTCGTCGTGCCCGTGGTGTCTCGCACGATCGACCTCGGCGAGTACCACCGCCCGCATGGTGCGGCGTTCGTGGCGAATGGAAGCAAGCTGGTGGTGACGAGCGAGTCGTCGCAGCGGCTGGTGCTCGTGGACTTCACGAGCGGCAAGGTGGATACGGCGCTTGCGACCAATGGTCGTGGCGCGCACATGGTCACCGTCACGCGCGATGGCCGGCATGCCTGGACGGCCAACATCGCCGACGGGACCGTCACCGAATACGATCTCGTGCAGCGAGTCACCGGTGGTACCTTCCCGGCCGCGCCGAACGATGAAGGGATCGCCGTGACGCCCGGTGGCACGCAGGTGTGGGTCGGTAGCAACACCGCGCACAGCGTCACCGTGCTCGACACGCGTGAGGCGAAGCCGATTGCCACGCTCGACGGCTTCGGTACTCCATATCGCATCGGCATCACCCGCTCGGGCCGCCTGGCGGTCGTGAACGACCCGGCAAGCAACCGCATCTGGGTGTACGAAGTCCCGACGCGCGACCGCGTGGCGGAGATCGACCTTGGTCGCGAGCGGGGGCTTTCTGCGGGGGCGGGGGGCGCGCCTGGCCAGACCGGCGCCGGACCGGAGGGAGTCACCTTCGATCCAATCGCCGACTTCGCCTACGTCACGCTGAGCGGCACCAACCAGGTGGTGGCGGTCGACCTGGCGCAGCTGCGCGTGGCGGGGTTCGGGTCGGTTGGCGCAGGGCCGGACGGGATCGGCTACTCCGCACTCATCGTTCAGAGGCCCTGAGGCGTCGGAGCGCGGGCCGGTGCCGCCGGCCGCCGGCCGCTAGGCCGATGGCGTGGCGGCGAGGGCTTGGCTCTTCAGCCAGTCGATGGTCGCGCTCCACACGCTGGCGTCCTGCAGCAGCAGCGTGAGGAAGTACGTCGCGACTTCATCGACGGGATACGTGGCAGCGAGCGCGTCCGCCGCCTTCCTCACCTTGTCCGCATCCTGCACGGGTACCTCGGTAGTGTCCGAGTCGATACGGCCGTTGTCGTTGGTGATACCGAGCGCATCGAGAAAGGCGCCCATCATCGGACGTCGATGCCCGAGGTGCAGATCGACGAGATAGGCGCTAAGCAGCTGCACATCGTCGAGCGGGAGCCGAGACGCCTCACTCACCATCTTCGCGCGCGGCCAGGTGGCCACGGTCTGCGGACGGAACTTGAGCGCGCTTGCGATCGCGCCGCGTGTCGTCGTCTTCACCCACCCATTCTCATCGTCGGCCAGGGCCGCGGTCACCGCCTGCGCCCGTTCCTCCGTCGTCAGCGCCTTCCAGAGCCGACGAACCGTGGTCGTGGTGGGGTCGGCCGCGAGCGCGGCCAGCGCGGGGCGCAGTTGTGAGTTCGGCATCTGGCGAAGCTAACGAGTGGAGACGCGCGGGGGAACGCGGATGGCTCGGGTGACTGCGGAGACAGCGCCGTGCCCAGCGAAGGAAGCCAATCGCCGGGCGCCACGGCCCGCCCTCCGGACAGCAACCCAGAGAGTGGCCGTCTTCGATGGCGAATGTGAGGGAGCGCCGGTACCGACTTCGCAGTCCAACTCTCCTCTGGACACAGAGAGGAACCAACGGCCACGGCGGTAACGCACGGACGAGCAGAACCAACGAAAAAAGGATACGACAAACTGCTCACTGGTCATTGCCGCTGGTTTCGTCGTTTCGTCCGTTCCCCCAGTGAGGTGTCGCTGTCTTGCAGAGGGGAAAGTCTTTGTCGACCGGACATTGCCGCGCAGTTCGTCCCGCATAACTCACGGCTCGTCCCGCGGGCGACGCTACTCGCGACAATCCATTCTAGCATGACGCGTCATGCGCGGACGTGGTGGTGCGGTCGTTCGCTCGCCGAACCAATCGAGTGTTCCAACCCTTCACGAATCGACGTTGTCCTAGTCGGTGCACCCGCGTGGAGGAACCGGCGAGACGCCCACTCCCCTCTGCGCCCCACTCGGATGGCGCCATGCCTCGTTCACTATCCCTCCTCGCTCGCGCCGGATTCGCCGCGACGTTCCTGCTGCTCGCGGTACTGCGTGCGGATGCGCAAACGCCAACACCGCCCAGTACGGCGATCGTCTCGGCGGCCGGACATCCCACCGTCCTGCCGGGCGCGGTGATCGGAGGGCGAGCGACAGCCAATGCCGCCATCGCATCGCGCGTCGCCACACCGCCAGTCCTTGACGGACGCACCGACGATCCCGCGTGGGCGACGGCGCAGGTGATCGATCAGTTCCTCGAGTACGATCCGAACGAGGGGAAGGAGACGCGATTCAAGACGGAGGTACGCGTCACCTACGACGATCGCAACCTCTACGTGCTGGCACGCATGTACGACCCCGCGCCGGACAGCATCGTGTCACTGCTGTCGCGCCGCGACGTGCGTACGGCGTCCGAGCAGCTCAAGCTCATGATCGACTCGTATCACGACAAGAAGACGGCGTTCGAGTTCATCGTGAACCCGGCGGGCGTGAAGCGCGACCTCTACGTGTCGAACGACAACAACGAGGATGCGTCGTGGGACGCGGTGTGGGACGTCGCCACGAAGATCGACTCGGTGGGCTGGGTGGCCGAATTCCGCATCCCGTTCAGTCAGATCCGGTATGCCCCGGGTGACGAGCACACCTTCGGGCTGATGATCGTCCGCGACATTGCACGCACCGGGGCCCGCATCTCGTGGCCGCTCTACCATCGCAACTCGCAGGGCTACGTCTCGCAGTCGGGCGAGCTGGGCGGCATCGGACGGCTGCCGACGCCACGGCGTCTCGAGTTGCTGCCATACGCCGTGGCCAAGAACGACACGCGCGACTTCGGCTCCTCTCCGGCGGCCGGACTGTCCCGCTACGATCATCCCAACAAGATCACCGCGGGCATGGACCTCAAGTACGGCATCTCGTCGGACCTTACGCTCGACGCAACGATCAATCCCGACTTCGGCCAGGTCGAAGCCGATCCGGCTCAGCTCAACCTCACCGCGTTCGAGAGCTTCTTCGAAGAGCGCCGGCCCTTCTTCCTCGAGGGCGCGGGCATCTTCTCGTTCAACACGAGCTGCGGCGACATCGATTCCGGATGCACGGGACTCTTCTACTCGCGCCGCATTGGCCGCAATCCGCAGCTCGCCGACCAGTATGGCGACGCGACCAGCGCGACGGCCACACCGATCGCGACCGCGGCCAAGCTCACGGGCCGCATGGCGAGCGGATTCTCCATCGGCCTGCTCGACGCTGTGACGCAGCGCGTCGACGGCGTCACACCGCTCGACGGACAGCTCGTCGCGATCGAGCCGCGCACCAACTACGCCGTCGCCCGACTGCAGCGCGACCACGCCGACGGCAACGGCGACATGGGGCTCATGCTGACCGCCGTCAATCGCAAGCTCGACGCGGGCTCGGCCCCCTACCTGCGCACTGGCGCGTACACCGGCGGCATCGACCTCCGCCGGCGCTTCTGGAACAAGAACTACGAGGTGCGCACCTTCGCTGCGATGAGCGACATGATGGGCTCGCAGCAGGCGATCGCCGCGCTCCAGACGAACACGGTGCACGCCTATCAGCGTCCCGATGACCAGATCGCCTTCGATTCGTTGCGCACGTCGCTGCGCGGCGATGCGGAGCGGATCTCGTTCAGCAAGTTCGGCGGCGGCGTGACACGCTTCCAGACGGTCTACCAGCGCTTCTCGCCCGGCTTCGAGTCCAATGACCTCGGGTATCAGCAGCGCGCCGACGAGCAGCTGTTCCGCAACTGGTTCGCCCTGCAGTACCAGCAGCCGACGAAGTACTACCAGCGTGCCTTCTTCAATTTCAACTTCCAGAAGCGCTGGACGACGGAAGGGCTCCCCCTCGGCTCCGGGCTGAACCACAACTTCCACGTGCAGCTCCCGAACTATTACTGGGTGCACTTCGGCGTGAACTCCAACGAGTTTCTCACCTCGTACGCCGATCGAGACGCGCGGGGCGGGCCGGCCATCCGGCGCTCGCCGAGCAAGAGCTTCTGGAGCGGCATCGAGAGCGACAACCGGCGGGCCGTGACGGGGAACCTGTGGTGGGGCGGCTGGAAGGGCGACGAGGGGCGCTCGTACGACGCCTACGTCAACCCCTACCTCGAGTTGCGCGTCTCCAGCCGGTTCTCCACGTCGTTCGGCTTCAACTACGAGCGCTATGCCAGCGACTGGCAGTTCTACGGCAACCATGGCGCGCTCGGCAGCGACACCACGCATTACACGTTCGCCCGGCTCGACCAGACGACGGTGAGCCTGAACTCGCGCCTCAACTTCACGGCAACGCCGAACCTCTCGTTCCAGTTCTACGGCGAGCCGTTCGTGTCGAACGGCGTGTACTCTGACTGGAAGGAGCTCGCCAACCCCCGCGCCGACGCCTACGCCGACCGGTTCAAGCCGTATCGCTCGGGGAATGGCATCTTCGATGGGTTCAACTACCGGCAGTTCCGCTCCAGCGCCGTGCTGCGCTACGAGTACCGTCCCGGCAGCACGCTGTTCGCCGTGTGGCAGCAGGGCCGCAGCAACAACCTGGTGCCGGGCCAGGAGGGGTACATGGACAACTACTCCCTGTCCCGCGATTACAACTCCGCGTTCAGGGACCACCCGAACAACACGTTCCTGATCAAGTGGTCGTACTGGGTGAACCCGTAGAGCCGGGTGCCCGGCGCTACGCGCCTTCGCTGAGCGGCGCTGGAGCCGACGCGGTGCGTCGGCTCTTCGCTTAAGCGGACGGGCCGGCCCGCTCTGCGGGTGGCCCTTGACGGGCGCTCGCGGTGCTCGCTGAAGGGGACGGCGCGCCACGCGCACTTTCCCGCCACCTGGGGTATTAATGTCGTAGCCAACCGGAGGCCCAATTGAGCAAATATCAGTTCGCGATCAGCTCTGGCCCGGAGTCGGTTCGCCAGGCCGGAGTCGTGGAAAGTGACTCCTTCGACGAAGCCGTCGTACTGCTCGGGGAGAAGATCCCCGTGCGCGCCGGTGACTCGCTGGAGATCGGAGTAACAGGATTTCCCCCAGCCCGCTATCAATGCGTCAGTGCCGTGAAGAACGGCCGTCCGGTGTGGATCCCGGAAGGACAGATGGCGGCGTAGTAGAACGTGAGAACGTGAGAAGGTGAAAGGGTGAGAGCGTGAACGCGCGAAGGGCACACCGAACTGGGTCCGGTGTGCCCTTCGTCGTTCACGTTCTCACGCTCTCACGCTCTCACGCTC
>JALYXJ010000392.1 GCA_030947165.1 Gemmatimonadota bacterium | reverse complement strand
GCGTTCCAGGAGCGCCATGCGACGTCACGCGTCGCCTGCCGCTCGACCGCCTCCGAGCTCGGCCCCCAGCGCCGCATCAGGGTGTTCGCCGCGTTGCAGCGGTCCAGGTCGAAGATCGTGGGCGCGGCCGGTCCCGAAGCCTTGGAAGTCGCGCCGAACAGTGCGTCGGTGGCGAACGTCAGGGCGACGATGGCGATCCAGACCGGGAAGGCTATTCCGGGACCCGGCTCGTGGAGCAGGGCGTTGCCAGCGACCCCCGCCAACAGGGCGTGGGCGAGAAGAGCGCGGTTGAGGAGCCCGTCGGGCGCGCCAGGGCTCGACGTGTCCGGAGTGGGTGTCGGGCGAGCCGCGCGGGCACGAGCGGGAGCCGAGGTCATGCGAAGTACTTTACAATACAAAGTAAGCTCCCGCAAGAGCGAGAATGTCAGGCTCCCGATGCGGTCCCGTAGAGCGAAGTTCTACAAGCGGTTAGCTTTGTCGGATGCCCTCGATCCGCTGCATCCGGTGAAGATCGGCTTCATCACCCTCGGCTGCGACAAGAACACCGTCGACAGCGAGCGCTATCTCGCGCAGCTCGCCGATCGCGGGGCCGAGTACACGGACGACCTCGCGAACGCCGAGGTGATCGTCATCAACACCTGTGGGTTCATCGACGCGGCGAAAAAGGAGTCGCTCGACGCGATCGTGCAGGCAGGAGAGCTGAAGCTCTCCGGCTCGTGCCAGGCGGTCGTTGCGGTCGGATGCATGGTGCAGCGCCACAAGGGTGAGCTCGAGGTCGCGCTGCCCGAGGTCGATCTCTTCCTCGGCTCCTCGGAGATGGACCGTTTGCTGCCCGAGCTCCAGATGCGCGGCCTGATCGACGACCAGCCGGTGATCCACCCCGGCGTGCGACTCTTCACGGGCGAGGTGCCACACATCCGCTACCTCAAGGTCAGTGAGGGGTGTGATCACGGGTGCGCCTTCTGCGCGATCCCGCTCATGCGCGGCAGGCATCGCTCGTTTGCGCTCGATGAGGTGCTTCGCGAAGCTCAACTCCTGGAAGCGCAGGGTGCGCGCGAGGTGAACCTCGTGGCGCAGGACCTCGCGCACTACGGGCGCGATCGACGCGACGGCTTCACGCTGCCCGAGCTGCTCGAACAGCTCGTGCGAGGCACGAGCATCCCGTGGCTACGCATGCTCTACCTCTACAGCTCGGGCATCACGCCACGGCTGCTCGAGGTGATGGCGCGTGAGCCGCGCATCCTGCCGTATCTCGACATGCCGATGCAGCACGCGTCGGATGCGGTGCTCGCCCGCATGCGCCGCCCCGAGCGTCAGCGCACGATCCGCGATCGGGTGGCGCGCGTGCGCGAGGTCGTGACCGATCTCGCGATCCGCACCACGTGCATCGTGGGCTTTCCCGGCGAGACGGACGAGGATTTCGCGCAGCTGATGGGCTTCCTGGAGGAGATCCAGTTTGAACGCGTCGGCGCGTTCACGTACTCGCCGCAGGAAGGCACGCGCGCCGCCGAGATGGTGGACGACGTGCCCGAATCGGTGAAGCGCGAGCGGCTCGAGCGGCTGCTGGAGCTCCAACGGCAGATCACCGCCGAGCGCTACGAGCGCTTCCTCGGCCGCACCGCCCGCACCATGGTGGATCGGATCGTCGACGGTGAGGCGCACGCGCGCACGATGTGGCAAGCGGACGACGTGGACGGGATTGCGTATCTCCAGGGCGCCGAGCTGCTGCGGGCCGGCACGATCGTGGACGCGGTGATCGAGTCCATCGAGGACGACGTGGACTTCCGCGCCACGGTGCTGCGCGTGGTCGACGCGCCGGATGCCACGCCGGTGCGAGCGTCGCGCTCCCTGCCGGTGATGAGCGCCACGATCGGGAGCTTCGGCCGGTGAGAGGCATGTCATCCCGCATGAGCGAGCGTAGCGAGCGAATGTCGGGATCCACTATCCCTTTCGTGTGCATGGTTCGCAGCAGGGAAATCGGATTCGACAGTCGCTTCGCTCCTGCGGGATGACATCGTGACCGATCAGCTGCTGCAACGCGACACGACACACTCTCACGCGCTGATGGCCCGAGCCCGCGAGCTCTTTCCCGGCGGAGTGAGCTCGCCGGTGCGCGCCTTTCGCGGCGTCGGCGGCGAGCCGTTCGTCGTGGAGCGCGGCGAGGGTGCGCGCATCTGGGACGTCGACGGCAACGAGTATATCGACTACGTGCTCTCGTGGGGGCCGCTCGTGCTCGGCCACGCGGCGCCGGTGGTGCTCGAGGCGCTGCGTGAGACCATGGCACGTGGCACGAGCTTCGGCATCCCGACGTCGCTCGAGATCGAGCTTGCGGAGCTCGTGCAGGAGCGGATGCCGCAGGTGGAGATGATGCGGTTCGTCTCCAGCGGCACCGAGGCGGCGATGAGCGCGCTGCGCCTCGCGCGCGCCGCCACCGGGCGCGACATGGTGCTCAAGTTCGACGGCTGCTATCACGGCCACGCCGACAGCTTTCTCGTCCGCGCCGGCTCGGGAGTCGCCACCCTCGGACTGCCCAACTCGCCGGGAGTACCCGAGGTGCTGGCCGCGTTGACCCTGAACGCACCGTTCAATGATGTGTACGGTGCCGAGCAAGTCATGCTGGCGCACGGCGACAGGGTGGCCGCCATCATCGTCGAGCCGGTGGTCGGCAACGCTGGCTTCATCGCTCCGGATCCGGCCTTTCTCCTTGCGCTGCGACGGCTGGCCACGGAGCATGGCGCACTGCTGATCTTCGACGAGGTGATGACGGGGTTTCGCGTCGCGCCTGGCGGTGCGGCGGAGCTGTTCGGCGTCGCGCCGGATCTCACGACGCTGGGCAAGGTGATCGGCGGCGGACTTCCCGTGGCCGCCTATGGTGGGCGGAAGGATCTCATGGAGCGCGTGGCGCCCAGCGGCCCGGTCTATCAGGCCGGCACCCTCTCGGGGAATCCGCTCGCCATGGCCGCCGGCATTGCCACGCTCACCGCCCTGACCCCCGCGGTGCACGATCGCATCGCGCGGCAGACCCGCGCCCTCGTGGAGGGACTGCGGGGCATCGCGGCGCGGCGCAGTGTGCCGTTCACGGCCGACTCGGCCGGTTCCATGTTCGGCTTTTTCTTTCGCGCCGAGCCGGTCCGCTCGTTTGCCGACGCCAAGACCGCCGACCTCGAGTTGTTTCGGCGCTTCTTCCACGCCGCGCTGGCGCGCGGCGTCTACCTCGCGCCGTCGGCGTTCGAGGCGGGCTTTCTCTCCGCTGCCCATGGCGACGCGGAGCTCACGCTGACTCTGGAGCGTCTCGATGCCGCGCTGGCCGAGGCGCGCGGCTAGTCTGCGCACGGCCACCTGGATCCGGCTCGGCATCGCGACCGCCGCTCTGGCGGCCGCGGCGTGCGCCGGTGCGCGGACCCGGGCGCGTACACGCACCAGCGCCGCGTCGACGGGAGCGCTCGCGCCGGGCAGCGTGTCCCTGCGCGTGGTGCGCATCGCGCTCGCGGCCCGCGCACCGGAAGTCCGGCTCACCGCGGACGGTGAATGGTCGCTCTTTGCCGCCGACGGCCATACACCGCTCGGAAACCCGCACCCACGCGAAAGCTGGATCCTCGCCCGCGACGGCTCCAGGATCAGCGCGCGCCGAGAGGACTCACGACCCGTCTCCCTGCGCGATGCGACGATCCTCGCACGGGCCGCCGTGGAGGGTGGCACCATCACCTTCAACGGCAGGCGGTGGCGCGGCGAGCTGGCCATCGGCCTCGGCGAGTCCGGGGGGGGCGGGGGCCTGCTGGTGGTGAATCGCGTGCGGATGGACGACTACCTCAAGGGCGTGGTGCCGCTCGAGATCGGCACGCGGGCGCTCGCGGACCTCGCCGCGGCCGAAGCCCAGGCGGTGGCCGCGCGCAGCTATGGCTACATGCATATCACCGGTCTGTCGCGCCCGTACGACATGATGGCCACGGTAGCGGACCAGGTATACGGCGGCGTCGACGCGGAGACGTCGCTTGGCACCCAGGCGGTGGAAAGCACGGCCGGGTTGCTTCTCCAGTACGACGGTCGTGTAGTGAGCGCGCCCTATCACGCGACGTGCGGCGGAAGCACCGCCGAGCCGGGCGACGCCTGGCGGTCGGGGGGCGAGCCGTATCTCCAGCGCGTGAGCGACGAAATCCCCGGAACCGGCCGATACTACTGCGAATGGGCGCCCAAGTACCGCTGGACGCAGACCTACTCCGCGACCGAGCTGCGAGAGGCGATCTCGCGCTATGTCCGCCGCCTGCCCGGGAGCGGCGGGGGTTCGGTGGCGCACGTCCGCGACATGAGTGTGACGGAGGTCACGCCCGCGGGCCGAGTGGCGACGCTCACCGTGGAGACTGACAATGGCCGCTTGTCGCTGCGCGGCAACGAGATTCGATCGGCGCTTCGCACGTCGGGTGGCGAGTTGTTGTACAGCACCTATTTTTCCCTCTACGCCGCGCCGGGATCGAATGAGCTGCAGTCGGTGCTGCTGCGCGGCGGCGGGAATGGCCACGGCGTGGGCATGTGTCAGGCGGGCGCCATCGGCCGGGCGCGCGCGGGACAGGACTTCCGCACCATCCTGCGCACGTACTATCCCGGGACCACCGTTGGCGCGATCGACTGAGCGGAACGCGCGGCACCTCGCTGGCCCACTCCGGAGCGTGGACTCATGACGGAACCCGTGCGCATCGGGCTGGTGGGAGCGGGGGCGATCGCCCAGCTCACCCACCTGCCGGTGCTCGGCAAGATGCGCGGCGCGAAGCTCGTCGCCGTGTGCGACAACGACCGGCCCAAGGCGCGGGCGCTCGCCGACCGCTTCGACATCCCCGACGTCTACACGGACATCGAGGACCTGCTCGAGGCCGACGAGATTCAGGCGGTGGTGGTCGCGACGCCGAACCATCTGCACGAGCCGCACGTGCTGAGCGCGATCGCCGCGGGGAAAGACGTGCTGTGCGAGCGCCCCGTCGCGCTGACGGCGCGAGGCGCCGAGCGCATCGTGAACGCCGCGGCGCGCGCCAACCGCAAGGTGCTGGTGGCGAACAATTATCGCTTTCGCAGCGACGTGCAGGCGCTGGCGGGATTCCTGCGCGGCGGCGAGCTGGGGAAGCTCACGGGCATCCGGGCCGGCGCGTACCACCATCGGCGCACCGAGCAGGGGTGGCGTCAGCGGCGGGCCGAATCGGGCGGGGGCGCGTTCTTCGATTACGGTCTCCCGCTGCTCGATCTCGCGCTCTGGCTCGCCGACTGTCCCGAGCCCGAGCGCGTCATCGCGCACATGGAGCGCGGCGGCAGCGGGAAGAACACGGTGGAAGAGGCGATGCTGGTGCAACTGCACTGTGGCGCCGCCGTGTTCAACTTCGACGTCTCGGGCACCTACGTGGGCGAGGAAGAGCGCTGGTGGTTCGAGACGCTGTCCACCCGTGGCAGCACCCGGCTCGCGCCGTTGCGCGTCGTGAAAGAGCTGCATGGTCGGCCCACCGACGTCTCGCCGCGCGGCGCCGCGGCGCGCGAGAGCGCATTCATTCAGTCCTACCGCGCCGAGCTCGCCCACTTCGTCTCCGTCATCGCCGGGGAGACGGTCTACGAGACGCCTGCCGACCAGGTCATGCTCCATCGCATCGTCGAGGCCATCTACAAATCGGCTGACGAAGGCAAAGAGATTCGCCTGTGAGACGGCCCATCGCTCTCGCAATCGCGCTGCTCCTCGTCGGTGGCGCGCAGGCTGGCGCACAGGTGCGGCAT
>JALYXJ010000379.1 GCA_030947165.1 Gemmatimonadota bacterium | reverse complement strand
GTCTCCACCACGATCACCCGCGCGGGACGCTGCAGGATCCAGTCGAGCCGCCGCAGCAGCCCGGCCGACGTCTCGCCACTCACGCCGGTGTTCACCGTCTGGTACGGAAGGTGTGCAGCGTCGATCTTGCGTTGTAGCTGCTGCGGATAGGCACTGTCGGGATCCAGACCAAGCCCGGCCGTGAGCGAAGTCCCGAGAAAGAGGATCGTTCCGCGGCTCGCCGGTGTTTCTGGAGTGGACCTGTCGGTCGCAATCACATCGGTCACCGGGGTCCCGTTCGCCCGGGTCGGCCGGCTGGAGTCCGGCGTCGAGCTGCTGCGTTCGCCGCTGCACGAGACGATGCATCCGAACACCAGCACCACCGCCCCCGCTTCTCTCACAGAGATCATGCTCGAAGCCCGCCAGTTGACGAAGGAATACCAGAGCGGCGATCACCGGCTCGCCGTGCTGCGCGACGTGACCTTCACGATCCCCGACGGCGCCTTCGTGGCCGTCGTCGGTCCGTCCGGCAGCGGGAAGACGACCCTGCTCGGACTCCTCGCTGGCCTCGATGTTCCGTCGAGTGGCACCGTCCGGCTCGACGGCGAGGATCTGTCGCGTCTCTCCGAAGATAAAAGGGCGCAGCTCCGTGGCGCCAAAGTCGGTTTCGTCTTCCAGAGCTTTCAGCTCATCCCCACGCTCACGGCGCTCGAGAATGTCCAGGTGCCGCTCGAGCTGCGCGGCGACGATGGCGCACCGGCGCGTGCCCACGAGCTGCTGGCTCGCGTGGGACTCGGCGACCGCGCGCACCACTTCCCGAATCAGCTCAGCGGCGGCGAGCAGCAGCGCGTCGCAATTGCCCGCGCGTTCAGCAACGCCCCCCGCCTGCTCTTTGCCGACGAACCCACCGGCAACCTCGACAGCGAGACGGGCGAGCGCATCGTCGAGCTGCTCGAGACGCTCAACCGCGAATCGGGGACGACGATCGTGCTCGTGACGCACGATCTGGCGCTCGCGGGTCGTGCGCAGCGCGTCATCCGCCTGGCTGACGGCATCGTCGTGAGCGACACCTCGACCGAGCTCGCGCCGCCGCTGCACGCCGCGCTCGGGCGCTAGGAGCCACGCCATGCGCACCAGCCAGCTCCTCGCCCTCGCGTGGAAGGAGAGTCGTACCGCCCGCCGCCGGCTGCTCCTCTACATGTCGTCCATCTCACTCGGGGTCGCGGCGCTCGTCGCGATCGACTCCTTCGCGAGCAACACGCAGCGCAGCGTGCGCGAACAGGCCCGGGCACTGCTCGGCGGCGACATCGCCCTCACGTCGCGGCAAGCCTTTCCGAAACCCCTGATCGCGGCGCTCGACTCGATCAGGCGCGAGGGGGTGCAGCTCGCCGACGTCACGACGTTCTCGTCGATGGCGCTCGTGCAGCGCACCGGGCTCACACGGTTGGCCCAGATCCGGGCCGTCACGCCCGGCTATCCCTTCTACGGCGAGATCCTCACCGCGCCGGCCGGCCAGTGGGCACGGTTGCAATCGGGCCGCTATGCGCTCGTCGATCCGTCGCTACTGGTCGCCACCGACTCGCGTGTCGGCGACACCGTCTCGCTCGGCTTCACGCGATTCATCATTCTCGGCACGCTCAAGAGCGTGCCGGGCGACGTCGGCGTCAGCTCGGCGATCGGACCACGCGTCTACATCCCGGCGCGTTTCGTGGACGAGACGTCGCTCCTGATGTTCGGGAGCCGCTCCGAGCGGGAAACGCTCGTGAAGCTCCCGCCGACGCTCCCGCCGCAGCGCTTCCTCTTCCGCATGAAGAAGCAGCTCGACTCGGCGCAGGTGCGCGCGCGCACCGTGGCGCAGACGGAGTTTAATCTCACCCAGGCGATCGATCAGCTCCGCGACTTCCTCAGCGTGATCGGGCTCGTCGCGCTGCTGCTGGGCGGCATCGGTGTGGCGAGCGGGGTGAATGCGTTCGTGATGCGGAAGATCGATACCGTGGCGATCCTGCGCTGCCTGGGCGCCACGAGCCGACAGGTGCTCGCGATCTATCTGATCCAGGCGGTGGCGATGGGGCTGATCGGCGCCGCCTTCGGCGCCCTGCTCGGCGTCGCGTTACAATTGACGCTGCCAAGTGTGCTGTCCGAATTCCTCCCGGTCGACGTACGGGTGGCGGTGGAGCCGGCGGCGCTGCTCACGGGCATGCTCGTGGGCGTGTGGGTCGCGCTCGTGTTCGCGCTCCGTCCACTGGTGGCGCTGCGGAACGTGTCGCCACTGCAGACGTTGCGGCGCGAATCGGATGCGGCCGCGCTTCGCGGCGCGCGATTCGATCCCGTCCGCGTGGTCGTCGCGCTCTCGATCGTGCTCAGCATCGCCGCGCTCGGCATCGCGCGCGCCGAGGACGTCCGACAGGGGCTCGGCTTCGCGGCCGGCATCGGCGCAGCCGTTGGGGCGCTTTACCTCGCCGCGGCCGGCCTGAGCCTCTCGGCCCGCCACGTGGTGCGGCCCAACTGGCCCTTCGTCCTCCGTCAGGGCGTCGCGAGCCTGTACCGGCCGGGGAATCAGACGCGCTCGGTGGTGCTCGCGCTCGGGTTCGGCGTGTTCCTCATGAGCACGATCTACCAGGTGCAGCAGAACCTCCTGCGCACCGTGAGCGTGAAGCTCGACGCGTCCCGTGCGAACGTCGTCTTCTTCGACGTGCAGGACGATCAGGGCGCGCCGCTGGATTCGCTCATCCGCGCGCAGGGATACATCATCACGCAGCAGACGCCGATCGTGCCGATGAAGGTGGTGGCGATCAACTCGCTGTCGGGCGCGCAGCTCATGAGCGATACGGTCGAGGGCAGCGCCACCCGCCGGCCGCGCTGGATCCTGCGACGCGAGTTTCGCTCGACCTATCGCGACTCGCTCGTCCCATCGGAGCACGTGACGGCCGGCACCTTTCACCAGGGCGGCAGCCCGGCCGATCAGATTCCGCAGCTCTCGCTGGACAAGGGCGTCGCGCGCGAACTGCGCGTGGGGATCGGCGACACGATCACGTGGGACGTGCAGGGCGTGCAGGTCAGGTCCCGGCTGACGAGCCTGCGGGAGGTGAACTGGACGCGCTTCGAGCCGAACTTCTTCGCGGTGTTCGAGTCGCGTGCGCTGGCGAAGGCCCCCAAGCAGTACGTCATCCTTGCGGACGTGCGCGGCGAGACGGCGGTGGCGCGGCTCCAGCGGGACGTCGTGACGCGCTTTCCGAATGTCGCGAGCATCGATCTCACGATGATCCAGCAGACGATCGGTCGCGTGCTGTCGAAGGTGACCACTGCAATGCGCTTCATGGCCGGTCTCTGCCTCGCCCTTGGCATCCCCGTGCTGTTCAGCGCGGTGAGCGCCACGCGGCGCGAGCGGCTGCGCGAAGGCGTGCTGCTCAAGGTACTCGGTGCGACGCGCCGTCAGGTCTCGCGCATCATGCTCGCCGAATACATGCTGCTCGGTGGGCTCGGGAGCCTCGTCGGCGTCGTGCTCAGCGTCGGCGGTGCGTGGGCACTGATGCGCTACGTGTTCAAGCAGCCCTTCGTGCCAGCCATGCTGCCAGCGCTGGCGGTGGCATTCCTCATGATCGGCATCGCCGTGAGCATCGGGATGCTCACCGGCCGCGAGGTGTTCCGTGAGACGCCAATGGCGGCGCTACGAGAGGCCTGAATGCCGGCAAGCTGTAAGCGATAAGCCCGGAAGCCAGGGCAGAAAACGCTGTCAGCATCAAGCTATCAAGCGATAAGCTATCGCTGATCTCCTGACCGAACGGCATCGCACCGGCGATCAGCGAAAGCTTACCGCTCAGGAGCTTGATGCTGACAGCGTCAGTGAGGTCACCAACGACCGCCGTTGGTGGTCGGTCGTTGACGCCGTGGGATTTACGGCGCGGCCGGCGACGAGACCGTGAGTTCCTGCCCCTGCCCGCTCACCTGGGCGGCGCAGGCCAGAAATAGACCGGTCGTGAACGCCAGGATGATACGCTGCACGGTCGGAGAAAGTCGACGCATAACTCAGAGTAACGGCGTCTCGACGGGTGGGGGCACAGTCTGCTGCGCTATCGTCGAGTGCGTGAACGGTATGGGGAGAGACGACCCGAGCGGGCGTTGCGTCACTTTCCCGGACGGGTACCGACGGCCTATCCGTCGTGCGCCGCGGTCAGCCACCGTTCGATCGCCGCGAGGAGGATACTCTCGTCGACGATGGGCTTCGTGATGTAGTCGTTGAACCCCGCCGCGAGGTACTTCTCGCGGTCGCCGGACATGGCGTGGGCGGTCAGGGCGATAACCGGGAGCCCTTTCAGCGTGCCGTTCGCGCGGATCCGGCTGAGGATCTCATTGCCGTCCATTCCAGGCAGCGAGATGTCGAGCAGGACGAGGTCCGGCAGGGAGGCGGCGAGCCCGGCCAGCGCGTCGACCCCGTTCTCGTACTCCACGACGTCGTACAGCCCTTCCAGGATCGCCTGGAGCAGGAGCCGGTTGTCGGCGTTGTCTTCGACGACGGCGATGGTGGTCATGCACTTCCCTCGTCTCGGGCCTTGATGAGCCACTCGCAGACGCGAGCCAGCTCCTCGTCCATCTCCTGCATCAGTATCGGCACCCCACCCAGGGTTCCCAACCTGGCAAGCTGTTCACCCTCGCCGCTCAGCCGCTGGAGGCGCAGGGCGCCGAGTTGCGCCGCGCTTCCCTTGAGCGAGTGCATCGCGCGCTCGAGGGCGGGTAAATCGCCGGCGTCGTGCGCCTGTCGTGCGGTGGCCACGCGCTCGGGAGCGATGGAGAGAAAGAGGCCGATCATCTCTCCGAGCAGCTTGCTCCCGCCG
The DNA here is from genome assembly GCA_030947165.1 of Gemmatimonadota bacterium. Next base: position 616 of record JALYXJ010000379.1, on the reverse strand, counting down.
AATCGCCTGAGGCGGTCGAGCGCGCGCGCGTCGTTAACCGGCTCCTACTCCTCGGCGCGGGACTGCTCTTCCATGGGGAGCTCCACAGGCGATAATCTTCTGGCGATGAAAGAAAATCCCGAACGTACGCGCCGCGATCTGCGCGCGGCTCTCATCTTCGGCGTGGTGGCGGCCGCGTTGGAGCTCGGCGCCCTGCTGTACTTCTTCCGCTAGGGCGTCTTGGCGGGCTCGTCGTCCTCGACCACGAGGATGCCGGTCTTCGCCGGGTGCTCACAGCGGAACGGGTGCGTGCCCTTGGCCACCGCCGAGTCGCGCGCCGCGTAACAGGTGTTCAGCGCCTCGTCCATCGCGCTCTGCAGCTCATTGCGCAGCGACGCGGTCTGCGGCGCCGAGGCATGCTCGGTGAGAAAGATGCGGTACTCCTCCCACGAGGTCCGCAGCTCCAGTCCGGCGCCCTTCAGCTGTAGCTGCCGCGTCAGCTCGCGCGCGCGGTTCACGTGGATCATGATCTCTTTCGCATCCAGCTCCGCCGTCTGCATCACCGTCTCGCCGCCGCCGCTCGAGTCGCCGCGCAGGCCGGCGCGCATCGCGGCGCTCTGGAGGCGCAGGCCGGCGT
>JALYXJ010000378.1 GCA_030947165.1 Gemmatimonadota bacterium | reverse complement strand
GAGTGTTGAGGGGAGCGGACCCTAGTACGAGAGGACCGGGTCGGACAATCCGCTCGTGTCCCGGCTGTCCTGCCAAGGGCACCGCCGGGTAGCGATGATTGGCTGTGATAACCGCTGAATGCATCTAAGTGGGAAGCACGCCCCAAGATGAACACTCACAGGGCTTCGCGCCCTCTGAAGGGCCGGGGGAGACCACCCCGTCAATAGGCCGCCCGTGGACGTGCCGCAAGGCACTCCGAGCGCAGCGGTCCTAATCGCCCGTGCGGCTTGACTACTCCCAAGGAGTCAGTCCCGCAGAGTACGCAGTTGCATCGTATCGTGCCGGCGCTCCGCGCCGCCACGATCCAGCTCCCACGAGCCAACATCCTCTGTCCTTCACTTTTGTCTCTTGTCGGACCGTCCCCCAACGGACGGGCTGACCGCAGTCCGTAATCGCTGGCGATTAGAGCGTAGGGGCCACACCCGTTCCCATCCCGAACACGGTCGTTAAGCCCTACAGCGCCGATGGTACTCCGTCCGAGAGGACGCGGGAGAGTAGGCCATCGCCGGCACCCCTGAGAACGGGCTCGCATGCATCCGCATGCGGGCCCGTTCGTCGTTTTGCCGCGGCCAGCGAGACGCCCGCGCATGTTGACCGCCCGACTGCCCGACCTCGCGACCGCGTCACCGACTGCTCGGGACTGCATCTTGCCACCACAACGCACGATGCGAATTCCAGACGCCGCCCTGTCCGCCGCAGGCGCCGCCGCCGCTGCTGCTCTCGTGCTGCGACACGAGCTCAAGGGCCGACAGGCCGCCGAGCGGATCGCCGCCGGCGCACTCGAATCCCTGCTCAAGGCGATCGACGCGAACGACCCCGACACCGGGGCGCACGTTCGCCGCGTCGCCGCGTACGCGCTCGTCCTCGCCGACGCCGCCGCACTGTCCGATCACGAGAGGCGCAGCGTGGAGCGCGTCGCGCTCTTCCACGACATCGGCAAGATCCACGAGGCACTGTTCGACATCGTCCACGAGGACCGGAAGCCCACGCCAGCCGAGCGGCGCGCAATCCTCACGCATCCGCAGCGCGGCGCCGACGTCCTCGCTCCGCTTTCGGGGTTCTATCCCGACCTCCCCGACGGCGTGCTCTCGCATCACGAGCGCTGGAACGGCAGCGGCTATCCGCGGCACCTCAAGGGACGCCGCATCCCCCTCTCGGCGCGCGTCGTCGCCATTGTCGACACGTTCGATGCGATCACGCACCGCCGCCGCTACCGCGACGGGAGCTCGGCGGAGAAGGCAAAGGAGGTGATCCTCGAGGGACGCGGCACCCAGTTCGATCCCGAGCTCGTCGATCTCTTCGTGTTCCCGCCGGTGTTCGCGCGCATCCTCGAGACCGAGCGCGATGTCGCGCGCTGGCGCGAGCCGGTCCAACAGCGCCGCACCGGTGAAGACGAGGAGCAGGTGCCCGACATCAGCTTTCGCTGGCGCCCAGGACGGAGCGGAACGCGCGCGCGGCCCGCATCGGATCGGGCGCGGCGAACAGAGCGCTGATCACCGCCACGCCGCTCGCACCCGCCGTGAGCACGGACGCGGCATTCTCGGGCGAGATACCTCCCACGGCCACTGCCGGCACGCCGCACAGCCGCGCGAGCTCGGCGAATCGCGCCACGCCGATCGCCGCACCGCCGTCCGCCGCGCGGCCCGCCGCGAACACGGGCCCGATGCCGACGTAATCGGCGCCGCTCGCGCGCGGCACCTCGTCCTCCGCGCCGACGGACACGCCGATGATGAAGCGCGCCGGCACCACGCGACGCAGCGCCGCGGGCGCGAGGTCATCGTTCCCCACGTGCACGCCGTCGGCGTCGGCGGCCAACGCGACGTCGGCCCGATCGTTCAGCAGCAGCGGCACGCTCGGAACCGCCCGCCGCAGCGCCCGCGCCACCTCCACCAGCGTGCGCGCCGTCTCGTCCATGAGCCGCAACTGAAGCATCGTGGCACCGCCCTCCACCGCGGCGGCGGCGCGTCCTACCAACCCGTCGATCCCGTCGCGCAGCGAGTCGGTGATGGCGACGAGCCGCAGCGCGGCCGGATCGAGCCGGGCGATGGCGGGCTGCACTAGCCGTGCTGCTTCCGCTTCTTCGGCGTCGGCTGCGTGTTGGAGGTGCTCTTCGTGCCGGACGTAACCTTCTTCACCGGCGTCGCGCGCGTCTTTGCGCTGGTGGTCGCCTTGTTCGGCGTCGTCGAGGAGGTCGTGGCGCTCCGGCCGTCGCCCACCAGCGCCGACGCGGATGCCACCGCGCCCGGCAGCACATTCGCCGGCGCCGTTGGCGCGGACTCGCGCCGCACGGCCGCCACCGAGTCCCACTCGCGGCGTGCGCTCTTCACCGCCACGCTGTGCTCGGCGAAGCTCGTCGTGAACTCGTGATGCCCGTCCGGATGCGCCACGAAGAAGCGATACGGCACGCTGGCGGGGTACAGCGCCGCGACGATCGCTGGCTTGCCCGGGGATGCGATCGGACCGGGCGGGAGCCCCTTGTACTTGTACGTGTTGTACGGCGAGTCGATCTCGAGGTCCTTGTAGTAGACCCGCGCGACGTGATGTCCGATCGCGTACTGCACCGTGGGATCGGCCTGCAGTAGCATGCCCGCCTTGAGCCGGTTCAGGTAGACGGCCGCGATCACCGGCCGCTCCTCGGGCAGTCGCGCTTCCTTCTCCACGATCGCCGCGAGCGACATCACGTCGTTCCGGCTCATCGCCTGGTGCTGGAGCTGCTCGTTCCACTCCGGCTGCCACACCTTCTGGTAGCGCGCGACCATCGTGCGCACGGCCTGCCGCGCCGTGGCACCATCGGGGAACACATACGTATCCGGGAACAGATAGCCCTCGAGCGTCGGCGTCGGAACGTCGAGCGTTCGGAGCAGCGCGGTGTCGCGCACGGCCGCCTGCACCGAATCGAGTGGCGCGCCGAGTGCCCGCGCAATCTGCGGCACGATCTGGTTGAGCGACCAGCCTTCGACGACCGTCACCGTATGCTCGATCCCCTTTCCTCCATGGAGATCGCTGAGCACTTCGCCCCACGCGACGCCGGGCCTGAAGAGATACGTGCCGGCGCGAATCGAGCGGTCGCGACCCTCGAGCAGTGCGTACAGTCGGAACGCCGTGGCACTCCGTATCACGCCCGCCTTGGCCAGCGAGTCGGCCGCGACGCGCAAGCTCGCGCCCTTCGGCACGACCACGCGTGCCTCGGCGCCGTTGCCGCCGTGACAGGCCGTCGCAAGCGAGGCGGCCAGCAGGAGGGCGAGGCGACACAGCCTACGCGTCTTCATGGGGCGGAGCAGAGGGCGCATCAGTGGGCGCGGATTCGACATCGACGGTGGGAAGAGCGTGCATGCGGAGCGCCTGCTGCAGCAGCACGGTCGCGGCGAGGGCGTCCACCTCGCCCTTCCGATCGCGCGCGCTGCCGCCCATCTCGCGCACCGCGCGCAGCGCCGCGGCGGTGGTGAAGCGCTCGTCCAGCAGGGACACGGGAAGCGCCGTGCGACGCGCCAGCTCCGCGGCTACACGACGGCACTCGATGGATCGCTCCGTGTCCTCCCCCTCGCCGTCGAGGGGCAATCCCATGACGATGCCGCGCGCCTCGAGCAACTCCGCGCGGCGCACCAGCTCGGCGATCGGCGCCCGCCTTCCCTTCCGCCGCTCGATCACCCCCGAGGGGCTGGCGATCGTCCCGGTGGGATCGCTGATCGCCAGTCCGATGCGGCGCTCCCCCCAGT
>JALYXJ010000227.1 GCA_030947165.1 Gemmatimonadota bacterium | reverse complement strand
GAGATGAGCTGATCCATGATGCCGCAGTTCACCCCGACCCATTCGTTCTCGGCACGCTGAGCAAGGCGCGCCATCGCGGCGGAATGCCAGGTGAGACCGCTCACGCCGGCGAAGGCACGCGCCGTGGCCAGCTCCAGCGCCGCGCTCGACGAGAGGCCCGCCCCCAGCGGCACGTCGCCAGCGACGACACCCTCCCACCCGACGACCGGTCCGGACGTCTCACTCGAGTGCCGCAGCGCCCACGCGATGCCGCGCATGTACTCGTGCCAGCCGCTGCCCTGTCGTGTCTCGTCAGTGAGCGCGAACGCGACCGCCTGCTTGAAGTCGAGCGAATACACCGACACGCGCGAGTCGTCACGCCGGCGCAGGGCAATCCACGCCGCCCGGTCGATCGCCATGGGAAGGACGAAGCCTTCGTTGTAGTCCGTGTGATCGCCGATGAGATTCACCCGACCCGGTGCGCGTGCGAGGAGTGGCGGCGGCTCGCCGAACCTCCGATGAAACTCGCGCACCACTCGCTCACGGACGGAAGCCGTCACGCGCGCGCCGCCCGGTAGAGCACCTCCGACATCGATCGCAGGCGTGCGGCGGCCATCTCCGCGGTCAGATCGCGTTGTGGCTCGCCGAGCATCTCGTACCCCACCAGGAACTTTCGCACCGTGGCCGAGCGAAGAAGCGGTGGATAGAAGTGCAGGTGCAGATGCCACTCCGGGTGCGGCTGGCCGTCAGTCGGTGCCTGGTGGAATCCCGCCGAATACGGAAACGAGGTCTCGAACAGATTGTCATATCGAGACGTCAGGCGCTTCACGATGTCGGCGAGCTGGTCGCGCTCGGTGTCGGTCAACGCCCCGAGATGCGCGACCGGACGACGGCTCACCACCAGCGTCTCGAACGGCCACACGGCCCAGAAGGGCACGAGCGCGACGAAGCCGTCGTTCGCGCAGACGACCCGCTCGTCGCGCGCCAGCTCGAGCGCCAGATAATCCTCGAGCAGCGTGCGCCCGTGCGTCGCAAAATGCTCGCGCATGGTCACGAGCTCACGTGCCGGCTCCTGCGGCAGGGAGCGCTGGGCCCAGATCTGTCCGTGCGGGTGGGGGTTGCTGCACCCCATCATCTGTCCCTTGTTCTCGAAGATCAGCACGTGCCCGATGTCGGGGCTGCGTCCGAGGTGAAGATACTCCTCGGTCCACAGGTCCACGACGCCGCGAATCGCCGGCACCGTCATGTCGGGGAGGGAGAGGTCATGGCGCGGCGAGAAGCAGATCACGCGGCACACTCCACTCTCCGCCGCCGCGACGAGAAGATCACCGGCTGCGGCGGGCGCGGCCCGCGTTGCGGCGTCCGACGTGAGCGCGGCGAAGTCGTTGTCGAAGGCGAAGGCGCCGTGGTACGGAGGATTGCGCTCGCCGTTGGCGCGCTCGTTTCCCGGACACAGATAGCAGGTCGGATCGTACGCTGGTCGGACGTCTTCCGTGCGGGGCTCGACCTGTCCCTGCCAGGGCCGACGCATCCGGTGTGGCGAGACGAGCACCCACTCGCCGGTGAGCGGGTTGCGTCGTCGATGCGGGATCTCGGCGAAGGTGACGCTGTCAGCCATGCGCGACGCGGCGCTGCAGCCGACCCTGCACCACGACGACGAGGAGCAGGAAGACGCCGCGCATCACCCACTGCCACCAGGGGCTGATCGTACCCTCGAGGTTGAACAGGTTGAAGATCACGCCGAGCAGCAGCACGCCGATGAGCGTGGAGCCGGCGCCGCCCTGGCCGCCGGTGAGGAGCGTGCCGCCTACCACGACCGCCGCGATCGCGTCGAGCTCCCAACCGGTGCCGGCAACGGGCTGACCCGCGCCAAGGCGCGCGGCGAGCACGACCCCACCGAGTCCCGCGAGCGCGCCACTCAACGCGTACGTGGCGATGACGACACGGTCGGCCGGCAGCCCCATGAGGCGGGCTGCCTCCTCACTGTCCCCGATCGCGTAAACGTAGCGACCGAACCGTGTGTAGCGAAGCGCGGCCCAGCCGACGGCGTACGCAAGCACGAGCAGCACGACGGGGACGGGAAGCGGGCCGAGGCCGCCGCGCCCCAGCCAGGCGAGGCCCGTCGCGTCGCTGGGGAGGCTCACGCTCTGCTCGCCGGTGGCGGCGAGCGCGCCGCCGCGCGCCGCGATCATCATGGCCAACGTGACGATGAACGGCTGGATGCGCCCCTTGGTGATGAGGACGCCATTCACGAGACCGAGCAGTGCAGCGACGGCGATGCCGCCGACCAGGCCGGCGAGCGAGCCATGCGACGCCAGCTTTGCGGCCACCACGCCCGCCACGGCCAGAATCGCGCCGACCGAGAGGTCGATCCCGCCCGTGAGAATCACGAAGGTCATCCCCAGCGCGACGAGCCCGAGCATGCTGTTCTGGCGCAGCACGTTCGACAGGTTCTCGGGCGTGAAGAACGCGTAGTAGCGCGTGGCGCCGACGATCACGGCCGCGACGAGCGCGACGAGCGCACCGCTGCGTTGCAGGAGGCTGACGGCGCGCTGGCCGAGCCGGCGCGACCGCGGCAGCGGCGAGGCCACGGCGGTCATACGCGCCGCGGGCGCTGGAGGTACACGGCGATGAGGATGATCGCCGCCTTGAGCGCAAGGGACCACGCGTACGGCACGAGCAGCATGTTGAAGCTGGTGGCGATCACCTGCATGATGAGCGCGCCCACCACGGTTCCGAGAATCGTGGCGCGTCCCCCGGACAAGGCCGTGCCACCCACGACCACCGCTGCGATCGCGTCGAGCTCCATGTTCTGCCCGATCTTCGCGGCATCGCTCGCGCCCAATCGTGACGCGACGACCAGCCCCGCGACGCCGGCGAGAAATGCGCTCGCGCCGTACACGCTGATGATCGTGCGCCGCACGGGCACCCCAGCGAGTCGCGCTGCAGCCGGGTTGCCGCCGGCGGCCAGCAGATATCGTCCGAATGGCGTGGCGCGAAGCAGAAAGAGTGCAACGCCAACCGCCGCCAGCGCGAGCAGGACCTGAACGGGCACCGGACCCAGGTAGCCTCGGCCGAGCGTCGCGAAGGCCGGATCGCTGATCGTGACGAGCTCTCCCTCGTGGCTGATGACCTGCGCGAGCCCTCGGCCGGCAATGAGCGTGGCGAGCGTGACGACGATCGGCTGCACGCGCATGGTGGCGATGAGCGTGCCGTTCAGGATCCCGACGACCGTCGCCGCCGCCAGGCCAGCGACGACTGCGACGACGACGCCGCGGTCCAACAGCACGGCTGTCACGGCGCCGGCGATGGCCATCACCGAACCGACCGAGAGGTCGATGCCCCCCGTGGCGATGACGAGCGTCATGCCGACGGCGACGAGCACGACGGTCGACACCTGGAGCAGCACGTTCCAGAGGTTGCTCGCGCTGGCGAAGTTGGGCGTGAAGAGCGCGTTCAGCAGGACGAGCACCACCAATGCGGCCAGCGCGGCGTACGCCGGTCCCGGCACCGGACGGCGCCAGCGCGCGAAAGGCGCCGGCTCGAGCCCGAGCGTCTGTGCCATCAGTGCGCGCCGACGGTGGAGGCGCTCGCGGGCGCCGGCACGCTTCCCTCGTCAGCCATCGCATGGATGATCGCCCGCTGTGAGATAGCGTGTCCCTGCAGTTCGGCCACGTTCACCCCGTCGCGCAATACGACCACGCGGCTGCTGCCTTCCACCAGCTCCTCGAGCTCGGAGGAGATCATCAGCACGCCGAGCCCCTGGGCGGCCAGCTCGTTGACCAGCGCCTGGATCTCCGCCTTCGCGCCGATGTCGATGCCGCGCGTCGGCTCGTCGAGGATGAGCAGGCGGGGCGAGGTGCACAGCCATCGCGCGACCAGCACCTTCTGCTGATTACCACCCGAGAGCTCGCGGATCCGCTGGTCGGCGCTCGTGGCCTTGATGCCGAGACGCCGCATGAACCGCTCAACCATCTCGCGCTGCTTCGGGCGCGAGACGATGCCGAACCGCGTGAGCAGCGGCAGCGCGGCGAGCGTGAGGTTCTCCCGGATCGAGAGCTCGGGGATGATCCCGTCCGCCTTGCGATCCTCGGAGACGAAGCCGACTCCGGCGCGAATGGCGTCGTCGGGGCTGCGGGGATCGACGCGCCGCTCGTCGAGATAGACGGCGCCACTCTGAAGTGGATCGGCGCCGAAGACGGCGCGCGCCGTCTCCGTGCGTCCCGAGCCGAGGAGCCCGGCGAGTCCGACGATCTCGCCGGGCCACACCTCGAGCGAAACGTCGCGCAGCTTGGTGCCACGGGCGACGTGCTCGGTGCGGAGCAGGGGCGCGCCGGCCGTCGCCGGTCTGGCGGCTCTGTGATGCTCGAACGCCGTGATGCCCTGCCGTAGCGCCTCCCGCGGCTTGCCGAGCATCAGGCACACGAGATCAAGCCGCTCCAATTCAGCCAGCGGGCGGGTGCCAACGAGCTTCCCGTCGCGCAGCACGGTGACCCGGTCGGCGATCGCGTACAGCTCATCGAAGCGATGGCTGATGTACACGATGGCCGTGCCCTGCGCCTTCAGTCGGGCGACGAGGGCAAATAGAATGGCAACCTCGCGCGGCGACAGGCTGCTGGTCGGCTCGTCGAGCACGAGCACCCTGGCGCCGAGCGACACGCCGCGCGCGATCGCGACCATCTGCTGGCGCGCCGTGTTCAGCGAGCCGACGGTAGCGCGGGGGTCGATGTCGAGCCCAAGGCTGTCGAGCAGCGCGGCGGACTCGGCGTTCATCCGCCTCCAGTCCACGAGTCCGAGCTTCAGTGGCTCGCGGCCGAGGAACACATTCTCGGCCACCGTGCGGTAGGTGAGCAGATGGATCTCCTGATGCACGGCGCACACACCGGCGTCCTGCGCGGCCGCCGGTGTGGCGAAGTCCACGAGCGCACCCTCGAGCGAGACCGTGCCTTCGTCGCGGTGATAGGCCCCCGTCATGATCTTCACGAGGGTGGACTTGCCAGCGCCGTTCTCCCCCACGAGCGCGTGCACCTCACCCCGCTCGAGCGTGAAATCCACCCGGTCGAGGGCGACCGCGTTCCCGAACCGCTTCGTGATGCCCGACATCTGGAGGAGGGGCACGCCGATCCTGTCAGTACGCGTCGGCGACGAACTGCTTCGCATTCGACTTGTCGAAGAAGCGATCGGTGATGAGGATCTTGTGCGGGAGCGTTTCGCCTTTGCGGAGCTTCTCGATCGTATCGAAGGCGAGCGGGCCGAAGCGCGGATTGCTCTCCACGGTGGCGCCCAGCTCGCCCCGATCCACCGCCTCGAGCGCCGCTCGTTCGCCATCGACCGAGATGACTTTCACGTCGGTGCCGGGCTTGAGTCCGGCCGCCGCGAGCGCCTGCACCGCCCCGATGGCCATCTCGTCGTTGTGCGCGTACACCGCGTTGATCTGCTTGCCGAGCGACTGGGCGATGTTCTGCATCACTCCCTGGGCCGCGGCGCGGGAGAAGTTGCCGGTCTGCGACGCGACGATCTTCATCTCCGGGTGCTTCGCGATCTCGTCGCGGAACCCCTTGGCCCGGTCGGTTGCGACCGATGCGCCCGGAGTTCCGGACAGCTCAACGATGTTCGCCTTGCCATTGGTCTGGGCGGCCAGCCACTCACCCGCCCGTCGTCCCTGCTCGACGAAGTTCGACGCAAGGAGGGTGACGTAATCCTGACCCGGGATGCCGGCGGCGGCGCGGTCCACGAGGATGACGGGGATCTTCGCGGCCTTGGCCGCCTGGAGCGCCGGGACGAGTCCCTCGAACTCGCGTGGCGCGAGAAGAATGACGTTGACGTGCCGCGCGATGAGGTCTTCCACGTCGGCGACCTGCTTGGCCGTCTGACCCTGCGCATCGGTGACGACGAGCTGGATCCCGCGCTTCGCCGCCTCGTCCTTGAGGCTCTTCGTCTCGGCGAGCCGCCAGGGATTGTCGCTCTCCATCTGCGAGAAACCGACGACGAACTGGTTGGCGTCGCGTTTCGCGCAGCCGGCCAGCAGCGTCGCGCCGAGCAGGATCGCGGAGCGGGTGCCGCGCACCAGCGGCCGGAGATCAGAAGGTCGCATGGTCCTCGGAAGTCGAAGTGGAGCGTCAGGACGAGCACGCCTGAACCTCATTGAACCTGTTCAGACGGGACAGTGAGTACGCTTCCGGGACCGGGTTGTCAAGAAGCGCACGCGCCCCGTCTCCGTAATCTTGACAGCCTCCGGAACGGGGGATACGGTTGCCGCGGCCGAACCGGTTTGAGAACGTTCAATTCGGTTCAGGCAGGGGGAGCGTCAGGGAAAGTCACACCCGATCCGGAGTGCGCGCCGAGTGACGAACACGGACCGAGCGACGATTACCGACGTGGCGCGCGAAGCGGGCGTCTCCAAGGCCACCGTCTCGGCTGTGCTCAACGACCGCGCGTCCGTGAAGGACTCCACCCGGGCGCGCGTGCTTCAGGCAATCGAGAAGCTGAACTACCGACCCACCCAGCTCGCCGCCAGCACGGCGACGCTCGAGCTCAAGTGCCTCGGCATCGTCGTCAAGGAGATCGACAACCCGTACTACGCCGACGTCGTGCTCGGTGCGCGGGCGCGGGCCGTCGAGAGCGGCTACTCGCTCGTCGTGCTCAGCTCGGAGGGAGAGTACGCCGCCGAGCGGCGCGCGGTGGAGCTGATGCGCGCGAAGCAGGTCGACGGCCTGATCGCCACCCCCGTGCTCGACGAGCACGCGGACTTGTCGCACTTCTTCGAGCTCAAGCGACGCAACTATCCGTTCGTCCTGCTCGAGGCCGTGCGCGGCGTCCCCGCGAGCCTCGTGGACGTGGACAACGTAGAGGCGTCGCGCCGCGCCGTCGAGCATCTCATCGCACTCGGCCACACGCGCATCGTCCATTTCGCGGGGCCGGAGTATTCGATGCATACCCACGAGCGCGTGGATGGCGCGCGCCGGGCCTGTAGCGCGTCGAGGCTGGTGTTCGGCGACGACGACATCGTCCCCGCGGGCGCGCATCTCGAGAGCGGGTATCGCGCCGGTCTCGCCACCTTTCGCACCGCCGCCGCGGAATCGCGACCGACCGCCGTGTCGTGCTACAACGATCTCGTGGCGATCGGCGTGATGCGCGCGTTGCGCGAGCTCGGCCTGCGCGTGCCCGACGATGTCTCGGTCGTCGGCTTCGACGACATCCCGCTGGCACAGTACGTCGATGTGCCGCTCACCACGGTGCGCGTCCCGACCTTTCGCATGGGCACGATCGCCGCCGACATGCTCATCACGCACGTGGAATCCAAGACGTCCGTCCCGGTGCAGAGGGCCTACCTCGAGGCGCAGCTCGTCGTGCGCGCGTCCACGGCCGCGCTGCCGCGCGCGGTCCTCCCGCCGACGCCGGTCCTCCGTTCATCGGTCGGGCGCGGCGCGCTGCTCGGGGCGCTGCTCCTGTTGGGCGGGGCGCGCGTGGGTGGGGCCCAGGCAGCCGCTTCATGGCGCCCGGTGCAGGGACGACTGCTCACGCGATGGGCGTCGGGCGTCAACCCGGACAGCGTGCTGCCGGAGTATCCGCGCCCGCAGCTCGTGCGGCCACGGTGGGAGAACCTGAACGGGCTGTGGGATCTCGCGATCGTGCAGGCGAGCGTGACGCAGGCGTCGAACTCCCCCGTCGCGTCGGTGCCGACTGGCGGCGGACCGAGCGGGCCCCTGCCGGCGCCATCAGCCACCGCGTTCACCCAACGCATCCTCGTGCCGTTCGTGCCGGAGGCGGCGCTGTCGGGAGTGGGTCAGCATGCCGAGCAGATCGCCTATCGCCGTACCTTCGACGCGATGCCGCTGGATGGCGGCGACCGGCTACTGCTGCATCTCGACGCCTGCGATTGGCACTGCACCGTCTATGTGAATGGCAAGCAGGTGGCCGACCACATGGGCGGGTACGATGCGATCGCCGCTGATGTGACCGACGCGCTTCGGAGCACTGGACCGCAGGAGCTGATCGTCTCGGTCTTCGATCCGACCGACGCATACGGCCAGCCGCGCGGCAAGCAGGTGAGCCGGCCGGAGGGGATCTGGTATACGCCGGTGACGGGGCTCTGGCAGACGGTGTGGCTGGAGCCGGTCGCGGCGTCGTCGATCGACCGTCTTGCGCTGACCCCCGACGTCGCCGGCAAGGCGTTGCGTGTCACGGCGTATGCGCGTGGCGCGCGGACGGGACAGCGCGTGGAGGCGGTCGCGCTGGCGAACGGCATGGAAGTCGGCCGAGCGAGCGGCGCAGTCGGCAGCGAGCTGCGGGTGCCGGTGCCCAACCCGCGCCTCTGGGGACCCGACGATCCGTACCTCTACGATCTCCGCGTCACGCTGCGCGACGGCGACCGTGAGCTCGATCGAGTGACGAGCTACTTCGGGATGCGCAGCGTTGGCTTGGTCAGGGACGCCGCGGGACGGGAGCGCATCGCGCTGAACGGGAAGGCCGTGTTCCAGATCGGACCGCTCGATCAGGGGTGGTGGCCGGATGGGCTCTACACCGCGCCCACGGACGCCGCGCTGCGCTCGGACATCGACGCGATGAAAACCCTCGGTTTCAACATGGTGCGCAAGCACATCAAGGTGGAGCCGCCGCGCTGGTACTACTGGGCGGACCGGCTCGGCCTCCCGGTGTGGCAGGACATGCCGAGCGGATGGAACGACCCGCCGGACGCGCGGGCGCACTTCGTCGCCGAGCTGCGAAGAATGATCGAAGGTCGGGGAAGCTCGCCGTCGATCGTGATGTGGGTGCCCTTCAACGAGAAGTGGGGGCAGTTCGATACGAAGCGCGTGGTCGGAATCATCCACCAGATGGATCCGAGCCGGCTCGTGAACGACGTGAGCGGCTGGCAGCACGACGGCGCGGGTGACGTGATCGACGTCCATCGCTATCAGGGCCCGCAGGCGATGTACGGTGCGCCGGGCAAAGTCGCTGTCGTTGGCGAATTCGGCGGTCTGGGCTACAAAGTCAGCGGCCACGCGTGGGCCGGAGACAGCTGGGGCTACGGCGGGTTGTTTTCCGACGAGACCGCGCTTCAGGCACGGTACGCAATGCTGCTCAAGCGGTTGTATCACGATCGCGATACCCATGGCATCGGCGCAGGGATCTACACGCAGCTCACCGACGTGGAGGTGGAGCTGAACGGCTTCTTCACGTACGATCGCGAGCGGCTCAAATTCGACACGGCGCGGACCGCGGCAGTGAACCGCGGGCTCGCGCCCTACGTGCTGCCGGAGCTGCCGGAATTCACCGATGCGGTACGCGTGTCGATCTCCGAGGGCACGCCCACCGAGGTCCACTACACGCTGGATGGTAGCGAGCCGACGATCACCAGCGCGCGCTATCGCGCGCCGTTTACCCTGCGGAACACCACAACGCTGCGCGCCCGTTCGTTCGTGAACGGCATCGCAACCGCGGCTCCCGAGTCGCGCACCGACTATCGCCGAGTGGCTGGCCGCGCACCGGTGACAGCGGCTGTGGTACCCGGCGTGGCGTTCGAGTATTACGCCGACACCACCGCCGAGCCGGCGTTCCGCATGAACTGGCCGGTGCGCTGGCAGGTGGAGCGGCCGGAGTCCAAACCCGGCGACATTCGCGCGCGCAAGTCCGGCACGCTCTCGAACTTCGACCTCGCACCGCGCGACACGAACGAGATGTTCGCGTTCCGGTACATGGGATACATCCGTGTGCCGCGCACCGGCGTCTACACCTTCCTTGCGCGCTCGGACGACGGCGCCGCGATGTGGATCGGCACGGACAACGTCTTCTGGTCGGTCGGGCAGTCTCCCAAGACCACCGAGACGTGGGGCCAGGTCGCACTCCAGGCCGGATTGCATCCGATCACGGTGGGCTACTTCCAGGCGTATGGCCCGATGGCGCTCGAGTTGTTCGTCGAGGGGCCGGGGATGCCGCGGCAACGCGTCCCCAGCCGCATGCTGTTCCACGCTGCACGGCCGGGCGGCGCGCGGTGAGACGCCACCCGTTGTCCCCCTTCTCTTCCCACACCCGTCCGCGGCAGTCGCGGACCGCCAATCTCCTCAATTCGGAGGGCAGCACCTTGCGTCATCCACAGCGGCATCCATCGGCGGCAGTCGCGCCGCGATCCGCGTCGCGGCTCGCGTGGCTCGCGGGCGTCCTTTGCGCCGTCACCGCGCTCGCGCTCCCCGCCCGCAGCGCCCACGCCCAAGCCACGGGCTCCGTCTCCGGCGTCGTCTCCAGTGACCTCGGCACACCACTGCCTGGCGTGCAGATCACCATTCCGAGCCTTGGCGTCGGCAACATCAGCGGCGCCGACGGGCGCTACCTGATCACGCGCGTCCCAGCGGGCACGCACCGGCTGCGCGCGCAGCGGCTCGGGTTCCAGGCGCGCGAGCAGGAGATCAGCGTGTCGGCGGCCCAGACGACAACGGCAAACCTGACCCTCGTGTCCGCCCCGACGACGCTCGCCGAGCAGGTGATCGTGGGCTACACCACCGAGCAGCGGCGGGACATCACCGGCGCGGTGGCCAGCGTGAGCGGCACCGAGCTCCAGGATCAGAAGGTCGCGACGATCGAGGAAGCGCTGCGCGGCCGAGCGCCCGGCGTGACGGTGGCGGGATCGGGTGAGCCGGGACGACCCTCGCAGATCATCATCCGCGGACAGAACGGCTTCGGCACGCCGTCGCCCCTGTACGTCGTCGACGGGATGTACCTCACGGAGAATCCCAACCTCAATCCTGACGACATCGAGTCGGTGGAGGTCCTGAAGGACGCGTCGGCCGCGGCACAGTACGGCGCGCAGGCGTCGAACGGCGTGGTCGTGATCCGCACTCGGCACGGACAGGCCGGCGCGAACGAGCTGCGCCTGTCCACGTACTACGGCTATCAGGCGGTGCCGAAGCGCATCGACATGATGAACACGGCGCAGTGGCAGGCGCTGAACACGCAAGCGTATCTGAACGCCGGCGTCGCGCCGGCCAGCATTCCGTCGGGGGTGACCACGACGACGGGGGTCAGCACCAACTGGCAGGACGCGGTGTTCCGCAGCGGCGCGATTCAGGATCACAATCTGCAGCTCTCCGGCGGCTCGGCGGACCAGAGCTACTTCGTGAGCGGCGGGTTCCTCGAGCAGCAGGGCACGATCATCACGACCGACTTCCGGCGCTACAGCCTGCGCGTCAACAGCGATGCGCGCCGCGGACGCTTCAGCTTTGGTGAAGCATTGGCGGTTTCGCGCGGCGACCGGCAGGGGCTCAATGGCTACCCGCTCATCGACGTGGTGCGCATGGCGCCGACGATCGGTGTGTACGATCCGACCAACACGGGTGGCTACGGCTACGGCAGCCCGGCGAACCCGACGTACGGCACCAATCCCGTCGGCGAGCTCCAGGCGCAGGACAACAAATTCCGCTCCAACCAGGCGCTCGGCACCGTCTTCGCCGACGTCGAGCTGCTCTCGAAGCTGCACTACCGTCTGAACGTCGGGCTGAACTACAACGACTCGACCGTCACCAACTGGCGGAGCATCACACAGCTCAGGTATCTCTCGGCCAACCCGTACGCCACGCTCACCAACGCGAGCGCGACGGGGACGTCGGTGTTGTTCGAGAACCTCCTGAACTTCGACGACAGCTATCGTGGCGGCACGCACCGGCTCAGCGCCGTCGCCGGGACCTCGTCCCAGCGCGTCGACTTCGACCGGCTGTCGGCGTATCGGCAGGGCTACACCAACGAGACGCTCCAGCAGATCGACGCGGGCGCCAACTCCGGGGCGAGCAACGCCGGCTTCTCGATTCCCTTCCGTACGAACGCGCTCCTCGCGCGTGCGACGTACGCCTTCAAGGATCGCTATCTCCTCACCGCCAGCGGGCGCCATGACTGCTCGTCGCGGTTCAGCCCGGACAATCGCTGCGGCAACTTCGGCGCGGTGTCGGCCGGCTGGGTGGTGAGCGAGGAGTCATTCTACAAGTCGATCCCGCTCGCCAACCAGCTCGACTTCCTCAAGCTGCGGGCGAGCACGGGCGTGCTGGGCGATCAGAACATCGGCGACTTCGCCTATCTCGCGCCGATCGCGTCGAACGTGAACTACATCTTCAACGGCACGCCGGTGAGCGGCGCGATCCAGACGGTGCTCACCAATCCCGACCTCAAGTGGCAGCGCAACAAGTCGAACGACGTCGGACTCGACCTGGGGTTGATGAACCAGGCGCTCACCCTCACCGCGGACTACTATAGCAACACCTCCGATCAGCTGCTCGTGTCGGTTCCGCTCGCGCCGGATCTCGGCTCCGGTGGCAATCCGATCGTGAATGCCGGGAGCGTCCGAAACTCGGGGTTCGAGCTGGGCGCCCGGCACCACATGGAGCAGGGCAGGATGCAGTTCAACACGGCCCTCAACCTCACGACGACGCACAATCGCGTCGTCTCCCTCGGCAACGGCGGTCAGCCGATCTTCGCCGGCGGCATCAACGGGCAGTCCATCTCGCGCACGGTCGTGGGGAGCCCGATCGGCGAGTTCTACGTGCGCCGCATGACGGGGATCTTCCAGAGCCAGGCGGAGGTCGACGGGTACAAGAACTCGAAGGGTGTCGTGATCCAACCGGGCGCCAAGCCCGGTGACGTGAAGTACGCCGACCTGAACGACGACGGGACGATCAACGACAACGATCGCTACGACGCCGGCAACGGCGTGCCGAAGCTCCAGGGCGGTCTGTTCTTCGACGGACGCATGGGCGCGTTCGACGTCGGATTGAATTTCACCGGCGCGTACGGCAGCAAGATCTACAACGCGGTGCGCTACTGGACGGAGCGCATGGACGACCTCAACAACTCGCGTGCTGGCCTGAGCCCGTGGTCGCCCACGAACCCGAGCACCACCACGCCGCGCGCCGTGTTCGGCGCCGCCGGCGCGGAGAACGCGACCGTCGCTTCGGACCGCTGGCTGGAAAGCGGCAGCTACACGCGGCTCAAGAACCTGATCGTCGGCTACACCATCCCCGAAAGACTCGTCCGCCAGTTCGGCACGAGCATCCGTCAGCCGCGCGTGTATCTCAACCTGCAGAACCTCTACACCTGGACGAAGTACAGCGGCTGGGATCCGGAGATTCTGGGCTATGGCGATCCGCTCGCTCGTGGCATCGACGACGGATACATCTACCCGAATCCGCGCACGGTCACGATCGGCCTCGACCTGCGGCTGTGAGACACACCATGCGAAACCCACGCACCGTCACCACACTCTCACACACTCTCGCGATGCGATTCCGCGCCGCTCTTCCCGTGTTGGCCCTCGGCGCGGTCCTCGCGGGCTGCCGAGCCGACACGAACGTGACCAATCCCAATCAGCCGAGCACGGGGACCTTCTGGACCTCGTCCGCCGGCGCGATCCAGGGGATCAACGCCACGTACAACTCCCTGATCCGACTCGGCACCTTCCAGCGATGGCAGGCCTTCTCGTACGACATCCGGTCGGACGAGGGGTTCAGCCCGAGTCCGTGGACCGACCTGGCGAACTTCAACAAGTTCACCTTCGTCACCTACGACTTCGACGTCAACCGTGACACATGGTACGAAACATATCTCGGGATCTTCCGGGCCAACCAGGTCATTGCCAACGTGCCGGGCATCGACATGGACCCCACGCTGCGGTCGCGCATCGTGGGCGAGGCCAAGTTCATTCGAGCCCTCTACTACTTCCATCTGATCACGCTCTACGGCGGCAACATCCCGCTGCAGCTCACGCCCTCCACGCCGAGCGACCAGCCAGCCAGTGCCGGGTCTGCCGCGGTATGGGCACAGATCCAGAC
>JALYXJ010000298.1 GCA_030947165.1 Gemmatimonadota bacterium | reverse complement strand
CCTCCAGACGGTGCGCGCCACGGATGCGCTGCTCACCTTCGGCGTGCGCAACCTGCACACGTGGACGAAGTACACCGGCCTCGATCCCGAGGTGAACGTGTACGGACAGACCAACTTCACCTCGACGGACTTCCTGACACAGCCGCAGGTGCGCTACTACACGGCGCGCCTCACCCTCACGTTCTGACCGGACGCTGCCCTCATATGACTCGACAGCACATCACGACAGGTCGGCCCGGGCGCGCGGTGCGTCTCGCGCCGCTCGCGCTGCTGGCGCTCGCCGGCGCGTGCAACCTCGACGTATCCACCCCGCAGGTCGTGCTTCCCAACGCGACCCAGGGCGAGGCGGCCCTGCCCACCCTGCTCGCCGGCTCCGTCGGTGATTTCGCCGTCGCGTATGCCGGCTACAATAATGGCAACAGCGGCGAAGGGATCGTCCTCAACAGCGGGCTGTTCGCCGACGAGTTCGTGGCCACCGACTATTTCAGCACGCACAAGGAGCTGGACACGCGCCAGGTGCAAGTGACCAACTCGTCGAACGGCACCGTGCTCCTGCACCTCATGCAGGCGCTGCGGAGCTCGCAGAACGCCGCGGCGAGCTACGCCAGCGCCGGCCAGAACAACGCGTCGGGCCGCGCGCGAGCCCTCAATCAGGTCGGCCTGCTGTATACGATCATCGCGGAGACGTACTGCTCCGGCGTGCCATTCAGCTCCATCGACGCCTCGGGCACCATCGTGTACGGTTCACCGAAGAGCACCTCGGACATGCTGGCGGCGGGCATCGCGGCGTTCAACGATGCGCTGACGGTCGCCGCGGCGGCTGGCAGCAGCACGCAGCGGTACACGGCGATGGTGGGCAAGGGACGCGCGCTGCTCGACAACGGCCAGTTCGCGGCCGCGGCCGCCGCGGTCGCGGGCGTGCCGACCAGCTTCGTGGCGGCGACCGAGCATGGTACGGTCGATGATCGCACGAAGAACGGCATCTTCACGCTCACCTACAACTCCACGCGCTATACCACCGCGAACCTCGAAGGGGGCAATGGTCTGCCGTTCGTGTCGGCGAAGGATCCGCGCGTCGAGGTGTCGGACGAGGGGACGTCGGCGTTCGATTTCTCCACCGAGCTGTACGCGCCGGTCAAGTACTCGAGCTACTCGGCACCGGTGACCTACGCGAGCGGCGTCGAGGCACGCCTGATCGAGGCGGAGGCGCAGTACCGCGCCGGGAGCTACGCGACGGCCCTCCAGACGCTGGACGACCTGCGGGCGACGCAGGCGATGGATCCGCTCGTGCCGGCGCTCACGCCAAAGGCGCAGGAGGATCAGATCTTCTCCGAGCGCGCCTTCTGGCTGTTTGGCACGGCCCATCGGCTCGGCGATCTGCGGCGGCTCGTGAAGCAGTATCAGCGTGGCGCGGAGACGGTGTTTCCGACCGGTGCGTACTTCAAGGGCGGGGCCTACGGCAACCAGGTGACGCTGCGGGTGCCGCAGGAGGAAGAGACGGACAATCCGAACTACAGCCGCGCGGCCTGCGATCCGACGAAGCCGTAGATACCACGAGTGATACGAACGCCCCGCGCAGCACTGCTGCGCGGGGCGTCTGCATTGCGGCATCTTGCATCAGCTCCACGTGTCGTTGTCGGTGTATCAACGGGGCCGGCGCGCCGTGAACACGAGATAGCGCATCGCCCCGAGCTCGTACGCCGCCCAGATCCGGAGCAGCGTGCGCGCGAACACGCGGTTGCGACTGAGGCGACTCGCGAGGAAGCGGCGGTACCGCTTCTCGCGCAGGAGGCGCGCACCGAGCGCCAGCGCGCAGTGCGGCCACGTCGCCTTCACGCGGCCGGTCAGGTCCTCGACTCCGGTGACCTCGAGACCGGCCGCGTCGAGCAACGTCTTGTAGTCGCGCTCCGTCCCCATGCCCGGTAGCCGTCCTTCGCGGCAGATCGGCTCGAGCAGGTGTCGGACCTGCCAGTCGCTCGGGGCGTCACACGCGATCCACGCGCACACGGCCAGCCGGCCGCCGGAGCGCAGCACGCGGTGCGCCTCGCGGAAGGCTCCGGCTTTGTCGGCCATGTGCTCCGTGCTTTCGATCGCCACCGCCGCGTCGAAGTGATCGCCGGGCAGCCCGCTCTGCAGCCAATCGCGCAGCAGGTAGCGCGGGCCGGTCGCCGACGTCGGCTGCGCGCACGCGTACTCGTACTGCGCTCGACTCACCGTGAGCCCGGTGACCTCGGCGCCGAACCGCTCCGCGAGGAGGCGCGCCGTCGCGCCGTAACCTGCGCCGATGTCGACCACACGCTCGGCGCGGCCGAGCCCGAGCCGGACAGCCACATGCTCGACGAGCTGCTCGGACGCGACATGGGCGGGCTCCCGTCCGGTGCGCCACATCCCGTGATGCACATGCTCGCCCCAGAGTTCACGGTATAAGACGTCGAGCTCGTCGTAGTGATCGGCGACGGCCGAGGTGGGCACCTGACCGCGGGGGACGATCATCGGGTAGGCTCATGGTTGGAGGGCGCTGTTGGAGCGGCATCGGCACGCATCCCGACAAATTCGCCCCTCGAGCTGCACTTCGCCAATCATGAGACTCGCCGTACAGCGGTCGTACGAGGTGGCACGACGGCTACTCGGCGCCGGCATGCGTTACGACGATCGCGAGGTGAACGTCGTGGCAGTACCCCCACGCGCCGAGACCAGACCATGAGCACACCGACACCGCAGTTTCAGCTACGCGTCACTCGAATCGGTGGGCCGGCGAACATGCCGGCCATGGCGGGGATCCGACTTTTCGCCCCGCAGTTCATCGGCATGCTGGCGCTCGCGCGCGTCGTTCTGGTCGTCGGCACGATCGGGCTGGGCGTCAAGGCCGTCGTGAGCTCACGCGAGCGCGCGACGATCCTGGAGCAGTGGCCGGCCGTCAGAGCGACCGTTCGACATTGCAACGTCGATCGATACTATCCCTTCAACAAGTCCGGCGGCGTCAATCTCTCCATCGCTTGCGACCTGGCATTCACGGCCGGCGGCCGGGACTACGTGTCGTCCATTACCCCGCCCCCCGTGCGGGTCGGGACGCATCAGTGGGACTCGACGCGGCCCGGCTTCCGTGGCGTCGACGCCGACCTCGAGACATCGATCGAGTGGTGGGTCAAGCGGCACGTTCCAGGGAGCACGGTCACCGTGCGGTACGATCCTGCGAATCTCCCCACGCTGAGCGTCGTCGGCTCTGGAACGCCGCTCGAATTCCACCCCGTGCCGCGCGCGTGGCGGGGCTGCGCGACGTTCGCGGCGCTCGTGGTGTGCATGTCGGTGGCGATCCGGTACATGAGGCGCATGAAGCGGAACGACGCGGCAACGGCGTAGGCAGATGCGCGAAAC
>JALYXJ010000286.1 GCA_030947165.1 Gemmatimonadota bacterium | reverse complement strand
CGTGATATCGGGGTTGGGGCTGGCGACCCGAACGTAGAACCGACGCGTGGTCGGCGCAACCATCAGGCGGTCGCCGTCACGCACCTCTCCCATGGGGAGCGCAGGACGCTGTGGGAACGACCGTGAGGAGGGTGGCGCGTTTCGCCACCCTGCGCTCTCGAGGGCCGTCCATGAGCTCCTGCACCTTCTTCCTAATCAGCATGTCGATTCGTTCTGTCTCGAGCATTCCGGGCATGACGGCACGGTCAGGCGAAGCGTTTGCCAGTTACTGGCTCATCCACTCATAACCCACCACCACCAGCGCCTCCTCCACCTCCATTGTGTTCCTCACCGGATCCTCCAGCAGATCCGCGCCATCGGCATGCGTCATTCTCATCCGCCATGTGACGGCGGGATCTGTCGGCGCGATCGCGATGCCCGACGGGAGAGTTGCGTCATCCTCCTGATGGAAATACAAGCCGCCAAATTCGTTGTTGGCCGTGCTGAGCGTCATGTCCACCTCGGCCGGTGGCTGCGTCGAGGGCAGCGGCAGCGTCATGTGCACGTGGTAGTCATATGGGGTACCCCCCACATTGGTGCAGCGTGCCAGCAACGCGATGGAGTTGACGTGCAGCGTCTTGTCGTTGTCGCGGTAGGGGAAAAGATTTCGCGTCAACTCCAGCTCGAAGGTGTTTCCGTCCCCGTTGGCCGGATGCAGGAAGCGCTGCCAGTCGCTTGGAAACTCCTGCCGCAGGTTGAACAGTCGCAGCGAAGGTGTGGTGCCCGCCTTGCTCAGGTAGTCGCGCAGGTGCGCAACGGCGCCATCCTTGAACGTGCCTGCCTCTTCTCTGGCCGTGTACTTGACGTGGAGAATGGCGTCCGAGATGGTGCCATAGTCGAACTGGCGCAAAGGCTTCCCGAAGTCGGGGTTCGTGGCGTCGTTGAACAGCTCCAACTCCCACTCGCTGATGGCACCTGCGCCTTCGAATGGGAGGTAACGCTCGTCCCGGAAGTTCAACTCGAACATCCCGCTGTCGTTCTGGCCGTTGCTCGCGGCGATGGCGCTGGGGTTACTGGAAATAAGACTCTCGACGAAGCGATTGTCGTCGGTGGGCAGGCCCTGGCCATCGGTGTTGCGGGGATACCCGTCGGTGCCGCTTCCGGTACCGATGCGAATGCTGTTCTTCAGGAGCCGCAAGGTGCAGGAGATCGTCGTGTACGGCCCCACGACGCACGGCAGCGTCAGGCTCACCGACTTCATGCGCCGGAAGTAGTGTCCGGGGTAGTCGAGGTCGAACGCCTCTTCCGGCAGGCGGAAGACGCAGCGTCCCGTCTCCCGCAGCCTGACCAGCGCCAATGGATCGAGCTGCTCCAATGAGACGTGCTTGGTGAGCTCGAGCTCCCTCGCATTGTTCTCGAGATACGCGAGCTCCATCCGCTTCAGGTCGTGATGGAGCTTCTCGCCCGCCATCAGACCCTTCTTCAGGCTGTCCCAGGAGCCGAACTGGATGAAGCTCCCGTCGCGGAGGCCAAGCTCGTGGCGATAGCACTGCTCGGTGCGTTTGGCCGTCTCGTACGCCAGCTGATACATCTGGAAATACACCCCTGACACCTGGCCGACCATCCAAGAGTACAGCTCCTGGTTGGTGTACTTGTCGCGCATGAACTCCTCGACCTCGCGGGAGTCGGCCATCTGCTTGCGGTGGTTCTGCAGCTCGTTCCCGGCGATCGCCACCCGAATCTCCGCGCCGATGATCTGCTTGTCGATCTGCGTGAGCTCGCGTGCCGCCTGGTTGTGCTGGAGCACCCAGTCCAGCTCCCTCGTGACGTACCCTCCGAGGCGCGACGCCAGGTTCGCGCCGACCTGAGCCGCAGAGGCAAGCTTGGCGGTGGCGTCGGCCGAAGCGTTCTCTGTATTTCCGCCCCCTGACGACGTTACGCCGACGCCCATGGGCTGCGCATTCACTTCGGGGATCGCGTAGAGCACGGCGCCGACGGTCTTCGCCGCGGCCGACACGAGCTCGTAACCCTGCACCGCCGTCAGCAGCACGTTCTCCACGACTTCGTGCGGAAACATCGTGATGCCAGCGAGACCCACGGGTGTCGAGAATCGTGGGGGGTCCTTCTCCTGCACCCGATCCCCAACCGCCGGCACCGGTGCGCCGCTGTCACCCAGCAGCCGCTGATAGTGCGCCAATCGGCCGAGGATCACATTGCGTGAGGCAGTCAACGCTGTCGATTGTGCGGCGGCCTCCTCGAGCTGCTCCTCCTTGATCTGCTCGATCATCTCCAGCAGACCGGTCTCGTGCCGTGCACGCAGGAGCGAAAGCTCCTCCCCATCCCTCTTCTCGAGCGTCGCCAGCAGCGTTCCGCCGAGCGATCTCAGCTCGCCACACAGCTCGGTGGTTTTCTGGGCCAGCACGCTGAAGCGATAGCTGGGCAGCGGCACGTTTGCGTCGCTGACCATACTGCTGATGTCCAGCCCCGCCGCGGCACCCCGCACGAGCAACGCAGGATCGATCGGAGGCTCGAACAGCGGGAGCTGTCGCACCACACCGTCGAAGTTCATGCAATGGCGGATCTTGAAGAGCCGGTCCGCGACAGTGTCCCAGTATCCCAGCAGCTTGTCGTTCTTCGGCAGACCGAAGTACAGCAGTGAGGGAGGGGGCTGCTCCGGGAGATTCGAGCTCGGATCGGGGTCGACGGGGATCAGGTCCTCGAGCTCGACCAGCGCATTCGAGAACTCGTCCAGCCGCCCCGCGAGGGAGTTGTAGGTCTGCACGCGCGGTGCGAGCCGAGGCGGTACCTCGACCGGGCGGTCGCCGAGGATCTCCGCCGCCGTCACGTACAGCTGGGTGGCTTCGTTGATCGACTCCAGCGTATCGCGCCGGAAGAGCTGGTCGCCCCAGGCGATCAGGTTGTCGATGTACTTCATGACCACCGTCTTCTGGTACGCCGTCGTGCGGGTGCGTGCGATCAGATGGGGGTCGAACGGCTGGTCCCGCCAGGCCTTGATCGTGGCTTCCAGGTCATCCAGCCGCCGTAGCTTCGCTTGGTCCTCCGGCGTCGGGTTGGGTAGCTGACGCAACGTCTTCGCGCTTGCAATGAGGCTGAGTAGAATTTCGAGACGGTCCTGCTGATACGCCTCGTCAGTCTTGTCGAAGAATTCCTTTGTCTGCCAGTAGCGCTTGGGTGTGTCGAACCCCGAGGCGTCCGTCGGATTGAAGATGTAGTGAAACCACCGCGTCGCTTCCTCGAAGCGCTGGTTCGTGCTCAGCCGATCCGCAATCAACAATGGCGCGTGAAAGAACAGCTCCCAGTTGTACGAGGAGTAGCTGCCCGAGAAGCTGAAGTCCATCTCCTCGATTGGATATGGCGTGGCGACCAGATCGGTCGAGGGGCCATAGACGGACTCGAAGTTGAACGACGTGCCGGACGCGCCCGGCATGAACAGCTCCGGGGTGCGCTGCATCTCTCGGCCGAGCATCTGATCCACGCCCTGGCGATTCAGCGTGTAGAGGAGCGCGCAGATGTACGGATGATAGAGATTGTTGAAGCTGTATTTGGTGTTGGAGCGCAGGACGAAGGGCGCCATGACGTGGGTATCGGGACCCAGCATGACGTCGACGGACACCGCCTGCCCCGAGATTCCGGGCGCCAGAGCAGTCCCGGCGATCGTGGACGCAGCGGTCGTGGCCGCAACGGTCGTGGCCGCGACAGTCGTCGGAGCAGCCGCTGTCGAAGCAGCCCCTGTCGACGCAGCAGTCGTCGATGCAACCAGCGCCTCGGACCCGTTGTGCGCCCCCGCCGGCGGCGTGAGGGTTGGCACCGGGCGCTCGGCCGCCATGACGCCACCGATCTCGCTCGGGTCGACGACGACGTCGTCCCACCAGGAGACCTTCGGAATGACGAGATAATCGCGCCAGGGGTCCTGGTACAGAAACGGCGTTCGGGCAACTCTGGGCTGCGCATCCTGGCTCGTGACCGTATAGCGTCCCGGTGTCCGAGCCAGTGCGACTTGTGAGTTGTCGACGCTGACGCGAACGGGGAGGCTCAGCGGCAACTCCTGCTTATCCGGCTCCCGGAAGGACATATACGCGCGCTCGGTCCCCACGAGCACGTTCTGTCCACTCCCGATGCCGCTGGATCCAAACCGCGTAATGACCGGATCGAGGTAGCATCCGCCGAAGTAGAACTCGTTCTGATAGCCAGTGACGTACTGAGGCACGGGAGGCTCTGGCGTCGGTGGAGGAGGTGGATCCCCTGAGGGATCTCCGTTGTCCTTCGGTCGCATCGCGACGCGAGACTGAGCAGCCAGCGTCGTCACGTACAGCTGCAGGATGCTCAGGTCGTTCCCGTACAACGACGGGGCGAAGAACACCCTGGACAGGTCGGCGAGGCCCCCGGTATTGAGGCGCAGCTCGCCCGCCCCGGATGACACCTTCTTGCCCGTCCACTTGCTCTGCTTCCGCTCACTCCACGCCAGCTTCACGTCCCAGTATTTCCCGGGCTCGGCGTTGACCTGACCAGAATTGGTCGAGGGCGGAATCCTGACTGTCACCGGATCGACATTCTCGGTGAAGATCGGCCAGAACAGGAACAGCCGGCCGTTCCAGATGACAGGAATGAGGTGGCCGCCCTCGATATCGACGTCCATTTTCTCCCAGGGCGTCCAATAGGCCGAGTTCACCCGGCGACGGTAGTAGTACGCGCGCGGTGGAGCCGGTGTCCGTGCGAACACATGCAGGATGTCGGTCTTGTCGTCCTTCTCGTAGTGAATCGCCATCACTTCAAGGCGCGACACCTGATCCAGCTTTTCCAGGTAGCCCAGGAACGCTGCTTCCGCGCTGTCGGGAGTCAGATCGCTCTGGAGCAGCGCACTCTCGAGCTCCTTGAAGAAGGGAGACTTGTCGGTGCGCAGCTCTGGCTCGATCCAGTTTTCCGGGTACAGAAAGACCTTGCGATTGGCCTCCCACACCCGGTAGCTCTTCATCCACTTCCACCAGTCCCAGGCGTCGTCCGCCGTGGAGTCGGCCAGCACCTCGCTCTCGAGGTTCAGCAGGCAGCGCTGCACGAATTGCTGCACGGAGCTGATCGCCTGCTTGATGCGCGACGTCATCATGCAGGGGTCCATCTCCACATCGATCAGGTAACGCCCATACAGCTCGTTGGCATCCGTGCCGGCGCCCTGCGCCACCAGATAGTCCACGAGCGCGGATCGCTGCTTCTCGCGCAGCACGTCGCGCAGCGGCTTGGCGACGACTGGCCACCCGGCATCGTCGTACCTGGCGCGAACTGCCTGTCTCGCCGCTCGCGCGCTGTCCGGCGTCACGTCTTCCGCCGACAGGTTCCTGGCGTGCTCGGCCGACATCCCCAGGCGCTTCAACACG
The DNA here is from genome assembly GCA_030947165.1 of Gemmatimonadota bacterium. The sequence goes on along the minus strand of JALYXJ010000286.1, from coordinate 140 downwards.
GCGAAGCAATCCCGTAATCGCAGCAACGCCTTTTCGTTCTTCAGATCATCGGGCAAGGTCAGAGCAAAGGCGGACGCGCCGGCCAGCAGCTCGAGATCTGCTCTGTTCCAGCTCGTTTGCTCCACCACCTTGTCGAGCAG
>JALYXJ010000255.1 GCA_030947165.1 Gemmatimonadota bacterium | reverse complement strand
CATCATTGGCGCGATCTTCCTCGCCAGCCTGATCGATCTGCGTTCCAGAGCTCCGGCGGCGGGCGAGCCGAGCCTCGGTCTGGCTGACGCGAATCGATTTAACTGATTGTGCCACCGCGACTTGCGTTGGAACATCCAAAACAGGTTGAATCCATTTGCCGCTCTCCCTCGTCCTTGCCGTGCGGCCTGCGCTGGTATGGAGTGTGCCTAGAATGGGGTGCGCGGTGTAATAATTAGGTGCAGAGCGTAGCTTCAGTCTGACTAACGAATTGCCTCGCACGAGGCGGAGATCAGAATGCTGTCCCGCTTGTTTCCAGAGTCCATCTTTCCTCGACAGCTCACGGCTGCCGCTGAGAAGCGTCTGCGCCTGGCACAGGCGCGAGCCGAGGAAGCGATCATCCGCGCGCACGTGGACAGCGCGCTCATGTTCGTGGACAGTCTGGCCGAAGACCTGTCGTTCGATCGCGCGATCGACACGTACGTGCGCGTGATGGGCATTCCGGAGCCCCTCGCGAGCACCGTCGTGACGCGCACGCTGGTGGTTCTGGGAGAGGACCTGGTTCCCTTCCGTCGCCGTGCACAGGAGAGGGAGAACCGGCCCGAGGAGAGCGGGCGTCCGGCACTGCGGCTGGATGATGCCGCGACCCGGTCACGCGCCATCAAGCGCGCGTAAGCGTCGCCGGCTGTCGAGATGTGCCGAGGGCCCGCCATCGATGGCGGGCCCTCTCGTCATTCACGGTGGCACATCAGCTCTCGATTGATTCGTACTCATCCCTCAACTTCGCGACCACGCCGGGATCGGCGAGAGTCGTCGTGTCGCCCAGCGCCCGCCCCTCGGCGATGTCGCGAAGAAGGCGGCGCATGATCTTGCCGGAACGCGTCTTGGGAAGATCGGAGCTGAACAGGATGTCATCCGGCCTGGCGAGCGCGCCGATTTTCTCGGCGACATGCTCACGCAGCTCGTCCCGGAGAGCCGGAGAGGATTGGCGTCCTTCGCGCAGCGTCACGAAGGCAGCAATCGCCTGTCCCTTGAGATCGTGCGCTTTCCCCACGACCGCGGCTTCCGCAACCGCCGGGTGGGACACGAGAGCGGATTCTACCTCCATCGTCCCGATGCGGTGACCGGCGACGTTGAGCACGTCGTCCACTCGCCCGAGAATCCAGTAGTATCCGTCTGCGTCGCGCTTGGCGCCATCGCCCGGGAAGTAGAGATCGGGACGCCCCGGCCACTTCGAGAAATACGTCTGCACGTAGCGCTCGGGGTCGCCCCAGATGGTGCGCAGCATGGATGGCCAGGGCTTGGTGATGGCGAGATAGCCGCCGCCCACGGCGATCGAGTTGCCGGCCTGATCCAGCAGATCGGCCGAAATACCGGGGAACGTCACGGTTGCGCTGCCGGGCTTGGTCGTCGTGACGCCGGGCAGCGGCGTGATCATGATCGCCCCGGTCTCGGTCTGCCACCAGGTATCGACGATCGGACAGCGGCCTCCTCCGATGTGGGCCTGGTACCACATCCAGGCCTCCGGGTTGATGGGCTCCCCCACCGAGCCCAGCAGGCGAAGCTTCGATAGATCGTGCTTCGCGGGATGGTGATCGCCCCACTTCATGAAGGCGCGAATCGCCGTCGGAGCCGTGTAGAAGATCGTCGCGCCCGTCCGCTCGCAGATCTGCCAGAAGCGATCCTTGTCGGGCCAGTCGGGAGCGCCCTCGTACATCACGCAGGTCGCGCCGACGGCCAGCGGGCCGTAGACGAGATAGGAGTGGCCCGTCACCCACCCCACGTCGGCGGTACACCAGTAGACATCCTCCTCCTTCAGGTCGAACACGAGCTTGGTGGTGGCGGCGCAGGCGGTCAGGTAGCCACCCGTGGTGTGAACGATTCCCTTCGGCTTTCCCGTTGTTCCCGATGTGTAGAGGATGTAGAGCACGTCCTCGGAATCCATCGCCTCGGGCTCGCGCCAGCTGCCCGCCTCCTCCATCAGCCGATGCCACCAGTGATCTCGCCCCTCCGTGATTCCGGCAAAAGCCTCGACTGACGCGCCGGTCCGCCGCTGGACGACGATCACGTCGGTAATCGAGGGCGTCTCCTCGAGAGCCTTGTCGGCATTCCGCTTGAGGGGCACCACCTGACCGCGGCGATAGCTCCCGTCCGCGGTGATGAGGATCTTCGCCTGCTGGTCGTTGATCCGGTCGCGAAGCGACTCCGCCGAGAAGCCTCCGAAGACCACCGAATGGATCGCCCCGATGCGCGCGCAGGCGAGCATCGCGATCACGACTTCGGGAATCATCGGCAGGTAGATGGCCACCCGGTCGCCGCGCTTCACGCCGAAGCGCTCGGAGAGCACGTTCGCGAAGCGGTTCACCTCGCGATAGAGATCCCAGTAGGTGAGTGTGCGGCGATCACCCGGCTCTCCCTCCCAGATGAGGGCGGCCTTGTTGCGCCTCGGACCACGGACATGGCGGTCGAGGCAGTTCACGCTCGCGTTCAGGGTGCCGCCGATGAACCACTTGGCCCACGGAGCATTCCACTCGAGGACGCGCTTCCAGGGAGAGGACCACTCGAGCTCCGATGCCATCGCGCTCCAGAATCCTTCCGGATCTTGGGCCGCACGCTGATAGATCGCCGGATCCGAGATGTGCGCCGCGTGACGAAAGTCCTCGGACGGCTCGAAGCGCCGGTGCTCCTGCAGCAGAACGTCGATGTTGGTCATGGGCATAGGCTACCGAAGATGCGTGTATGCGTCCAGACTTCACCAGAATGAGCTACGCCGACCTTCCGCCGCCGCAGCACCCAGAAGTTCATCCCGAGCCGAACTACGATCCGGTGCATCGCTTCGCGGCCTGGCTCGAGCGAATGGGAAAGGCCGAGGCGACCGTCGCCGCTTACCACGCCGATGTCGCGGACCTCACGCGGGCCTACGCACCCCGTCCCGTTGAGCAGCTTCTCGCGAGCGACCTCTCGCACTACCTGTCCGCGCGCGCGGGGTTCGAGGGGTGGGCGCCACCGACCGTCCGCCGGCACCTCCAAGCCATCAGAGCGTTCTATCGCTATCTCGTTTCCGACGAGGAGCTCCGGGCGCCCGGGCCGGCCGAGGCGCTCGTGGAGCCGGTGTCCGACCCCCGACCTCCTTCCGTGATCTCCCTGCCCGACGTGCGCCAGCTGTTCGCGTATCTCGAGCGGCGGGCACGGGAGCCCCAGGGGAGCGCCGAGCGGATGGACCTCGCTCTCTATGGGCTCTGCTACCATTCGGCGCTGCTTGTCTCGGAGGCGATCGGCCTGATGCGGGACGCGGTGCGCGGAGGCCCGACGGCGATGCAGATCGATGTCGTGGGTCGTCGCCGCGAGGAAACCCGGGTGACGGTGGAGGGCGAGGGGGCGCGCTGGCTCGCGAGCTGGATGTCGGAGCGACCGGAGCCAAAGCGTCCGGAGCACCGCGCGTTCGTTTTCATCCATCCGCGCACTCGCGTGCACACATCACGACAGCGTGCCTGGGATCGCCTGAAGAGGGTGGCGGCCGCTGCCGGACTCGATGCGGAGGTTGCGGCGCAGATCTCGCCGCATGCCCTGCGCCACTCGTACGCGGCGCATCTCGCCGCGCGCGCTCTCGGGGTAGCCGATCTGCGGGCCGCGCTGCGCCAGCACAGTCCGCGCCACGCCGCCAAGTACCTCGTGTCGGCGCGGCCGTGACGGGGGAGCCCGCGGACCAGCCGCTCATCGAGGCCCGCGGGCTCGCTCGGAGCTTCTCCGGCCGCGAGGTGGTGCGCGACGTCAGTCTGACCATCCGGAGTGGCGAATGCCTCGCCCTGTTCGGGCCCAACGGGGCAGGGAAGACGACCCTCCTTCGTGTGCTGGCGGGGCTGCTCAAGCCGAGTGCGGGATCGGCGCGGGTCGCCGGTGTCGGCGTTCCCGGAGCCGGTGCCCGCGCGGCCGTGGGACTCCTCGCTCACCAGAGCATGCTGTACGAGGCGCTGACCGCGCGAGAGAACATCGAATTCGCTGCCCGGCTCTACGCTGTCCGCGATCCGCGAGGCGCCGCCCAATCGGCGCTCGAGCGCATGGGCCTGCTCGATCGCGCTCAGATGCCGGTGCGCCTGCTGAGCCGCGGAATGCGGCAGCGTGTCTCGATCGCGCGCGCCATCGTCCATCGTCCGCGCGCGGTGCTCCTCGATGAGCCGTTCACCAGTCTCGACGACGCTGGTGCCGCGGCTCTGACATCGATCCTCGCGGCGCTGCAGCAGGACGGTGCGGCTCTGGTCCTCGTGACCCACGACATTGCGGAAGGACTCTCCCTCGCCACACACGCCGCAATCATGCGGGAGGGGCGACTGCTCGCCGTAGAGCCCCGCGAAGCGCTCGACCCACACCGATACGCACTCGATTATCGGGAGCAGGCGGCGCGTCGTGCCTGACCTGCTGGCGGCCTCGCTGGCGATCGCGCGCAAGGACCTCGCGATCGAGTGGCGCACTCGTACCGCCTTCTTTTCGGCCGCGCTTCTCGCCCTCCTCGGCATCGTGATCTTCTATTTCGCCTGGGACCACACGGCGGTCGCGTCGCTCGATCTCGCGCCCGGCGTGCTCTGGGTGATCTTCACCTTCTCCGGCCTGCTCGGCCTGCAGCGATCGTTTGGAGTCGAGCAGGCGGACCGCGCGATCGACGCCTTGCTCGTCGCACCGGTGGACCGCGAGTCGATCTACC
>JALYXJ010000223.1 GCA_030947165.1 Gemmatimonadota bacterium | reverse complement strand
AGCCCATATTGCCGCGACACGACTCGGCTCCCGAGGAACAGATCGACGTGTCCGTCGCCATTGAAGTCGCCGGGGATCACACACGAGCCGTTCTCGAAGATCTCCGGCAGCGCGGCTTTGTCGCGACGAAAGTTCCCGTGACCGTCGTTGAGATAGAGGCGCGGTCGGAGCGCCTCTTCCTTCCCGGCAAACTCGTTGCCGCCGCTCACGACGAGCAGGTCGGGGGAACCGTCGCCGTTCGCGTCGAAGAACGCGGCGTCGACGTCTTCATTCAGGCTGTCGGCCTGAATGGCGGGTTGCGCGCTGGCGCGAAAGCGCCCGTCGCGCTGCTGGAGGTAGAGGCGCCCACCCTGCCACTTGGCGCCGCCCACGTACACGTCGTCGAGCCCGTCGCCATTCACGTCGGCTACAGCCAAAGCCGGGCCCTCGGTGGAGAGGAGATGGGGCATGAGCGGCTCGCGATCGTAGTCGAAGAAGGTGTTCTCCTCGTGCTTGAAGTCGATCCCGAGCTGGGCTGTCACGTCGGTGAAGGGCGGCGACGCGGGCGCGGCCGTCCGGAAGCGATACCTTCCCGAAGCGTTCCGCTGCGACAGGTCGAGAATCGTGTCGCCCGCCACGTTGACGAGTGTCTGGAACTTGTGATCGGGCCAGATCACGACGAGCGAATCGACGCGAGCGGATGCACCGAGCCCGAAGTGCAGGCGTGGATCGACGGAGGACTGGAAGCCCCGCACCGGCATCTGCTCGAGCATCTGCGTCGTGGCGCCCTGCTTGATGACGACCTTGGCGCCGATGCCATCCGTGTTGCCCGGGGCGCCGTGGAGGCGGAGCGTAAGGAAGTGGTTGTGCGTCAGCTCGCGCGCGCGGTTCCGATAGATCGACGCCGGCGCGTTGACGTTGTTCACGACCAGATCGAGCGCGCCCGTGTTGTTCAGATCAACGTACGCGGCGCCGCTCGAGAACCCCGGCTGTGCGAGGCCCCACACCGCGGCCATGTCGGTGAAGGTGAGGTTCCCGTTGTTGTGAAACGCGTACTTCGCCAGCGGGACCTGGGGCAGCTGCTTCATCAGCGACATGGTACGCTGGGTGATACCCTGCGCCAGCGACGCCTGCACGGCGTCGTTGCTCACGTAGCTGATGTAGTCCAGATCGTTCGGCCGGCGGAAGATGCCGTTCGTGATGAACAGGTCCTTGCGTCCGTCGTTGTCCAGATCGGCGAACAGCGGAGCCCAGCTCCAGTCGGTCGCGAACACCCCCGCCAGGTAGCCGATCTCGCTGAATCGGCCGTTACCGCGATTGAGCTGGAGCGCGTTCCGAGCGTACTGCGGGTGATAGCCGGCCTTCTGCTTCAGGTTGTAGAGACTGAAGCTCTCCGCGTTCGCCGAGGTCTTGAGGATCTCCTCGCGCTGCGGGAGCATGTCCACGGAAATGAGGTCGGAGCGGCCGTCATTGTTGAAGTCGGCGGCGTCCACGCCCATGGAGAAGCGGCTGGTGTGCCCCGTGGCCTTGCCGATCGACTCGGTGAAGGTGCCGTCGCAGTTGTTGATGTAGAGAAAGTCGTTCTCCTGGAAGTCGTTGGCGACGTAGAGATCCGGGCATCCGTCGTTGTTGAAGTCACTCGCGACGACGCCGAGCCCGAAGCCCTCCACGCCTCCGTAGATGCCGGCCTGCTCGCTGACGTCGAGGAAGTGGCCGCCATCGTTCCGGAACAGCTTGTCGCCGGCTCTGGGATTGCGCACCAGCCGGCTGGCCTGACGTCCGACCTGCCGCTCCGTATGCGTGGAGTTGTTCAGCAGGTACATGTCCAGGTCGCCGTCTCCGTCGTAGTCGAAGAAGAGGGCCTGGGTGGAGTAGCCGACGAACTCGAGGCCGTATTCCTTTGTCCGGTCGGTGAAGGTGCCGTCGCCGTTGTTGATGTAGAGCGTGTTGTGGCCGTGCTCCGTGAGGTAGTCCACGCCGGAGACGTAGATGTCGACCTTGCCGTCGCCATTGACGTCCGCCATCGACACCCCAGTCGTCCATCCGCCGACTCCCGCGACGCCGGCGCGCTCCGTCACATCCTCGAACTTGTAGTTGCCCTTGTTGACGTAGAGCCTGTTTGGCCCGAGGTTAGAGGTGAGATACAGGTCCGGCAATCCGTCGCCGTTCACATCGCCGACGGCCACGCCGCCGCCGTTGTAGTAGTACAGGTAGTTGAGGATGTTGAACGTGGTGTCTTCCGGCAGCATGTTGGCGAAGGCGACCCCTGTCGCCTCGGGAGACAGAAGCTCGAAGAGCGTCGGGGTCGCGGGCGTGCTGGCACGAGTGCACGCGACCGACGCCAGAAGGGCCACGGCGGCGACCACTGATGCGCGGCTGTGGCACCTGCTCATGTCGCCGACCGTGTCAGGCGCATCTCTCCGGCGCCTGTTTCCGGCGCCATATTCCGTCGCTGCTGCATGCTGTCTGTCGCCACCCATTGGAGGTCATGATGCGAGCAATCCTGTCGCGCGCCCCGTTTTCGGTCGGCCTGCTTCTCACCCTCGCGACTGCCTGTGGGCCGGCGGCGAGTCAGACCTCCGAGACCCCCGCGCCCAAGCCGGCGCCTAGTGCATCGACGGTCACGGCCGAGGAGCTTGCGCGCACCCCGATCGAATCGCCCGAGAAAGCGCTTCAGGGGCGGTTTCCGGGGGTGAACGTCGAGTACAAGGCCGACGGGGGGCTCGTGGTGCGGATCCGGGGCGGCTCATCCTCGCTGATGGGCAACAATGCGCCCCTGTACGTGGTGGACGGCGTCGCCGTCGTCTCCGAGGCGGATGGGAGCCTCAAGGGAATCAACCCGAACGACATCGAATCGATCAAGGTGCTCAAGGATGCCGCCAGCACGTCGATGTACGGCGCCCGCGGCGCCAATGGCGTGATCATCATCAAGACCAAGAGGGCGGGGCACTAGCGCTCGATCCTCGTCGGGGCAGGTGCACCGGCGGCGGCGACCGTGCGTGGTCTGCTGTCCGCCGGCGCCTTCGGTGTCGCGCGGAAGACGAGTGGACGATCGTTGTTGCGCGCCACTACGAAGAGATCGCCCTGCGCCGTGCGAATGCGCTGGATGTCGCGCGACTGGCCGGGGACGACGAAGCCGCTCTCCGGCGCACGAACCGGAGTGAACGTGCCCTTGCCATTGCCGCGCAGCACCATGCCATAGCTGGCGCTCATCCGACCGATCTCCGGCTTGAACCCATCGAAGTTGCCCGCGAGCAGCAGATCGACATGGCCATCGCGATCCACGTCCGTGGCCAGGATGCCATACACGGGGGCGAGCTGCGCCTCGTCTGGCAGCGGGATGACGGTGAACGAGCCATCGCCGTTGTTCCGCACGAGCGATGTCGAGAAGGTGTACGCCGTCTTGAGCACGGCGTCGGACAGCTCCTTCGGCGTGAAGATGTCCGTCACCGTCTGGAGCGCGTAGTCCTTGTAGTTGAGATAGTGCGCCTTCAGATACGGCAGCGTGCGGATCAGGTCGTCACGGAGCGGAAGCGGATAGCTCACCCCGCCGTTGTAGCAGGAGAGGATCTGTTCGTCGAAGCCGTTGTTGTCGAAGTCCTTCACGTACATGGTGGTCGGCTCGGTGGCCGAGGCATGCAGGCGGCCATTGAGCCCGAGATTGCCGACGATGAAATCCGTCCGCCCATGGCCGGTGAAGTCGCCGGCGATGATGCGGTTCCACCAGCCATTGCTCTTCTCGAGGCCAGGGACACCGAGTCGCTTGAGCTTCCCGCCGCCGACGTTTCGGAAGACGGTGATCGGCATCCATTCCCCGACGACCACGAGATCGAGTCGGCCGTCGCCGTCCACGTCGCGCCACACGGCGTCCGTCACCAGCCCGACGTGCTCGAGCTCGGGGGCGAGCCTGGCGGTGACGTCGGTGAAGCGCCCGCGCCCGTCGTTCTTCAACAGCATGCTCTTCGGATCGCGACCGTAGTGTCCGGGGATGACCCGCCCCCCGACGAACAGATCGATCGCGCCGTCGCCGTCGTAGTCGGCGGCGACCACGCGTGAGCCACTCTCGCTCTCGGCCGGAAGGCCGTTCGTCGACTTTCGGAAGTGGCCTCGCCCGTCGTTGAGGTAGAGCCGGTCCTGGAGCGCCGGCGCGCCCTCGGAGAACTCGTTCCCGCCGCTCACCACGTAGAGGTCGGGCCGGCCATCGCCATTCGCGTCGAAGAATACGGCGCCGACGTCCTCCGAGATCGCGTCCTGGGCGAAGAGCGCTTCATCGCTGGAGACGAACCGTCCATCGCGCTGCTGGATGAAGAGCTTCCCGGCCTGCTCCTTGGCGCCGCCGATGTACAGGTCGTCCAGGCCGTCGCCATTCACGTCGGCCACGGCCATCAGCGGTCCTTCGGTCGAGAGCAGCTTGGGAATCAGTCGCTCCCGATCGAAGTCGACGAAGGCGTTCTCGTGATGCTGGAAGTCGAGGGCTGTGGTGGCCGCGACGTCCGTCAGCAGCGTTTGCGTCGGCGTCGGTGGTGCCGTGGGGCTGGCCGGCACGGACTCCCGATGGCGGGCGATGACGAGCTGGTTCGCGGCGACCCCCCGCGCAACGCTGACGCGGCCGTCCGGCCAGTCGACGCGCAGCGAATCGACGGTGGCGCTCGTCCCGAGGCCGAAGCTCAGCACGTAGTCGACGCTCGATTCGAAGCCACGGGTCGGCGACTCCTCCTGCATGAACACGCTGCCGCCGGCGTACGCCGTGACGCGCGCGCCGACCGCGAATCGGTTGCTCCCCTCACCGTCGAGCCGCACGCGCAGGAAATGATTTTCCGGGTGCAGGGTGCGGGCGTTGTTGCGGAAGATGAACGCCTGCTGGTTCACGTTGTTCACGACCAGATCGAGCGCGCCGTCGCCATCCAGGTCGCCATAGGCGGCGCCGCTCGAGATGCTCGGCGTGCCGAGGCCCCAGGCAGCCGCCACATTCGTGAAGTGCAGGTCGCCGTTGTTGTGGAACGCGTAGTTCGGAAGGCGCGTCGTGGTCATCGCCTTCGTCAGCTGGAGGAAATCGACCTTCGAGCGACCATTGTTCGTGACCGCCTTCATCGTCGCTTCGTTGGCGAGGAAGGCCACGTAGTCCTGCGACGTGATGTCCTTCGCGAGGCCGTTGGTGACGAAGATGTCCTTGTTGCCGTCGAGGTCCAGGTCGGCGATCAGGGCACTCCAGCTCCAGTCCGTGCGCGCCACGCCCGCCATCTGGCCGACGTCGCTGAACGTGCCGTCGCGATTGTTCCGCTGCAGCATGTTCCGCATCGACTGGTGGTGCAGGCCATTCCGGACCTTGGTCTGGTACGTGTCCCACCCCTCGAACTGCGTGGTCATCTTCAGCCGGTACTCGTCCTCCGGCAGCATGTCGGTCGTGTACACGTCGGGCCAGCCGTCGTTGTCCAGGTCGGCCATGTCGAGCCCCATGGAGAACGCGCTCACCACGGGCATCTGCTGGTCGAGCGCCTCCGAGAAGGTCCCGTCGTGCTTGTTGATGTAGAGGTAATCGCGCTCGAAGAAGTCGTTGGACACGTAGATGTCCGGCCACCCGTCGCGGTTCACGTCACCGACCACCACACCGAGCCCGAAGGCGATCTCCGGACTGTGGATCCCGGCGGCGACGCTGACGTCGGTGAAATGGCCGCCATCGTTCCGATAGAGCTTGGCGCCGCCATACTGGTCGCGCACGTTGCGCGTGTTGCGAAGGCCGAAGCTTGCTGCCGGTTTTGGCGAGTTGTTGATGACAAACAGGTCCAGATCGCCGTCGCGGTCGTAGTCGAAGAACACCGCCTGGGTGGAGTAGCCCTCGTCGGCGACGCCGTACTCCTTCGCCATCTCCTTGAACGTCGGTACGCCATGTGCGTCGACCCCCTGGTTGATCCAGAGCTCGTTGGCACGGCTCTTCGGGTCGCCGTTGCCCGCATGGCAGACGTAGATGTCCAACCGTCCGTCGCCGTTCACGTCGGCGAGGGTGACGCCGGTGCTCCACGATCCGCGTGGCGTCGACAGGCCTGACGCCTTGGTCACGTCGCGGAAGTGGAACTTGCCCTCGTTCAGATAGATCCGCGGACCCTCGAGGCTGGAGATCATCACGATCTCCGGCAGCCCATCGCCCGTCAGGTCGCCGATCCCCACACCGCCGCCGTTGTAGAAGTTGCGATAGGTGAAGACGTTGAGGTCGGGTGTCTCGACCAGGCGGTTCTCGAACCGCACGCCGGTCACGCCGGGCGAGAGCGATGTGAAGAGCTCGTTGTGGACCGCCGGCGCCGCACTCGCCTCCACCACCTCGGGGGTGTCCGTGGACACGGAGCAGCCGGCGAGACCCGCGACGATCCACAGCGACGAAGCGAAGCGCCGGCGGCGGAAAGGGCGTGAGAAGGAGAGGGCGAGGAGGACGATCGAGCGAAGACGCATGCGGCGAGCGGGAGCGGCGACGAACGCGACGACATGCGCACGGGGGGGCGGACGTCGGCGCACTGCGCGCAGAGCAGGGGAAGGAGGGCCCAGCAACACCATAGCCTGCCCCAGGAGGAGCAGGCTATGGTGGTAAAGCTATCCTGCGTGGTCCGGCTCAGTAACCGGGATTCTGTACCAGCAGCGAGTTGGTCTGCATCTGCGTCTGCGGAATCGGGAACAGGATGCGGAACGGTTCCGTCTGCGTCTTCTGGCACCCGGCGATCGCGGCCGAGCACATCCGATGCGGCGCGGTGAACGAGCCGTAGCGGATCATGTCCTGCCGGCGCTTGGCCTCACCGGCAAACTCGAACAGGCGCTCGTTGTAGATCGCTGTGCGAGCCGACGCCTGATCCGCCGCGACCATGGGCTTCGGCGGATTGAAGTGACGGTTGCGGACGATGTTCGCCTGCGTGACGGCCTGCGCGAAGTTACCCTGCTCGTTCAACGCCTCCGCCTTGATCAGGTACATCTCCGCCAGGCGGAAGTAGGGGAAGTTGTTCGGGTGCGAATCCCCGTTCGACGCGCCGGGCAGCGGCGGGAACTTCATGAGGCGCGCTCCCTCGTTCTCCGCGGCTTTCGTGGCGTCACCAATGGTATCGGTGAAGATGAGGGGATTGCCGGACCGGTCCTTGACGGCTGCGCCGGTGTTGTAGCTGTACTGCTGGCCGATGAGGATGACGGAGCGCCGCTCGTCCGCCGGATCGAACGCCCGGTAGGTATCGGCGATCATGGCGAAGCCGTTCCAGGGCTCGGGCGAGAGCATGTTATAGTGCAGCCCGCGCATCGCGATGCTCAGGCCAAGGCTCGGCGACGCCGACTCGTTGACGTAAAAGATATTCTCCGGCGAGTCGTGGTTGTCGGTCGTGAAGTTCTTCTTCCAGTCGGTCGCCAGCGAGTACTGCCCGGAGTTGATCACACGGTCCGCTGCGTCGATCGCCTGCTGCCACTTCTGTGGTCCTTTGGTGAGGCCGGTGGCGGTGACGGTCCCCGAGAACACCTGAGCATTGATGTACAGGCTCGCCAGAATCGCGTCCGCGACACCGCGGGTCACGCGACCCTTGTTCGCCGCCGTCTGAGAGACCGGCAGCAGAGTGCGCGTCGCATTGAGCTCGGACTCCACGAACCGGAAGATCGAGTCGCGCGGCACCCGCGCCACGGTCGCGAGCTCGGTGCCGGTGACGAGCGGAACGCCGCCGAAGAAGTCCATCAACATGTAATAGTACCATGCCCGCAACGTCCGCAGCTCGGCGATGTTGGCGTCCTTGTTCACCCCACCCGCCTTGTTGATCACGTCGATCATCAGGTTCGCCTTCGCGACGCATCTCGAGGCGCTCGCGGCGATGGGCGCGCGACAGGTCGAAGGCGCCGGGC
>JALYXJ010000186.1 GCA_030947165.1 Gemmatimonadota bacterium | reverse complement strand
TCGCTGGGTCGCCTGCGGCCGGAATCGGGCGAGGATGTTTCGAAGCGGCAGATCCTTGCCGGCGAGCGTCCGGTGCGTGAAGCGCTGCTCGATCACGGTATCGGCGCGCTGCTTCATCATGGCGACGATCCAGTCGCCGGCCTTGCTGGCCTGCGGCGTGCCGGGTACGCGCGGACCAAACGCGACCTGTGCCTGCGTGTATCCCATGGCCGCCTTGGCATCGAAGTCGGTCTTGGGACCGGAGGCTCCGGGGAGCCGGTCACAGGCAGCGAGCGCCGAGAGCGCGGCCAGCAGGAAAATATGCATCCGCACGAGCGGCCCTGGGGTATGGGTAAGGATGGAGCGCAGTGGTTCGGACGTCGACTCTGTCCTGGCCGTCTGATTTCCGACTGGAAACTAAATACGGGGTGGCCCGACCGCGATTCGGCGGGACGGACCTACCTTGTGGGCACTCGTGACGCAGTGCCGGTATTGAGTACCAGTGACGAGTCCTGAGGGTCCGTACCTCCCGAGCCCACGCGCCCTATCAGCGTCGGGCAAGCCCGTTGTGAGTGACGAGTCGACAACAGTCGGCCAGACATCGAGTCGCTACCTTCGAGGAGCCATTGAAAGACCGTCACGAGAATCGACGCAACACTTGAATTCCACCCGATGCCGGGTGGAATTTATCATCCGCGGCGCACCCGACAACTCCGTGCCAAAGTAGTAGTTCCGTGCTTCGCCGCGCTCCTCGGGCCACGACGTGAAGATCCTCAGCAAATACGTACTCAAGGAACACGTCGGACCCCTGACGTTCGCGCTCACCGCGCTGACGTCGCTCATGCTGCTCAATTTCATCTCGCGGCAGTTCGGAGAGCTCGTGGGGAAGGGGCTTCCGTGGGCGGTGATCGCGGAGTTTCTGCTGCTGTCCATCCCCTTCACCGTGGCGCTCACGGTGCCGATGTCGGTGCTCGTCGCGGTGCTGTATGCGTTCAGCCGGCTCGCGGCGGAGAACGAAGTCACCGCGTTGAAGGCGAGCGGGGTGAGCCCGTGGCGACTCGTGGCGCCGGCGATCGGAGGCGGCGTGGTGGCGTCGCTCGCGTTGCTGGCGTTCAACGATCAGGTGCTGCCGCTGGCCAATCACCGGCTCAAGACGCTGACGGAAGACATCCAGCAGGCGAAGCCGACCTTCGCGCTCAAGGAGCAGGTGATCAACCCGATCTCCGAGGGCAAATTCTACCTCAAGGCCGGCAAGATCGACCGCGAGGGCTCCGGGGGCCGCATGAAGGAGGTCGTGATCTACGATCTCGCCGATCCCACGCAGCGGCGCACCATCTACGCCGACAGCGGCCGCATCAACCTCGCGCCGAACCGCCGCGACATCAACCTCGACCTGTTTCACGGCGAGATGCAGGAGGTGGCCAGTGACAAGCCTGGGCAGCTCAACCGGTTGTTCTACGACCACGACCTGATCCGGGTTCGCGACGTCGCGCGAGACTTCCAGAAGACCGACAGTCAGACGTCATCGAAGGGCGACCGCGAGATGAGCGTCTGCGAGATGCAGCGGCGGCTCTGGCAGGCGCAGGGCACGTACGTGCAGGCGGAGCGCGAGTTCGACGACGCGAAGAATCCGAAGGCGTCGCGCGAACGCGGACCGGAGCCGAGGTCGTCGATTCCGGAGCCGCGCGGGATCGGCTGGCTGTACTGCCGGGCGCTGAACGCGTTCAGCGTGCAGAATGCGCATGCGGCCGTGGTCGAGCCCACCGCACTGCACCGCGTGCCACAGCAGGGGACGGCCGCGCGCCGCGACACGATGCGGCGCGGCCTGCTGCGCGCGGCGCCGCCGCCGAAGTTTACCCCCGCGACGCCCGCAGCCACGGCGACCGACTCGGCGCGGATCCAGCAGATGCGGCGCGCGATCAATGCGCAGCCCGACCTCGTGGACAAGTCCCTGGTCGCGGCGCGCACCGCCGAGGCGAAGATGCGGCTCGACATGGCGAAGCTGAGCCGCAACCGCTACGACATCGAGATCAACAAGAAGTTCTCGCTCGCCGCGGCCTGCTTGATCTTCGTGCTCCTCGGGGCGCCGCTCGCGGTGCGCTTTCCGCGCGGCGGCGTGGGGCTCGTGATCGGCGTGAGCCTCCTGGTGTTCGCCCTGTATTACGTGGGGCTGATCGGCGGCGAGGCGCTGGCGAACGCGGGGCTCGTCCCCCCCTTCTGGGCGATGTGGGGGACGAATTCGATCCTCGCCGCTGTCGGCGTCTACCTGCTGCTGCGGATGGGAAGCGACACGACCTCCAACCGCGGCGGCGACTGGAGTGACCGCCTCGACGCGTTCAAGGCGCGATTCGGCCGCGGCCCGCAGGCCGACCTGACGCGAGGCACGCGGCAGTGACGCGACGGCTCATGCGCCCACTCGACAAGTACGTGTTCCTCGAGTGGCTCAAGATCTTCTGCTCCACGGCGATCGGGCTACCCATCCTGCTGGTGATCATCGATCTCACCGATCACCTGCCCCAGTACCTGCAGCGCAACATTCCGCGCGCCGACATCGCGCTGAGCTACGTGTATTGGATGCCGCAGTCGATGTTCCTGGCGATGCCGGCGGCCGTGCTGTTCGCGACGGTGTTCTCCATCGGCAACTTCACGCGCCATTCGGAGATCACGGCGGCTAAAGCCTCGGGGATCAGCTTCTACCGGTTGACGGCGCCCATCCTGTTCGGCGCCCTGCTCGCGGCGTGCCTCGACATCGCGATCGCCGAGGTCGTGCCGGTCACCGACGCGCGGCGCAACGACCTGCTCCAGGAGAACAAGGCGCAGTCGGGCACGCAGCGCTACAACTTCCCGTATGCGGCGGAGTACGGCCGTGTCTACAAGGTGCAGACGCTCGACGTCACGGCCGGCACGCTGGAGAAGCTCCAGATCGAGCGGCGGGGCAAGGGCGCGGATTATCCCACGGTGCTGATCTCGGCGGCCGGAGCGCGGTACACGCCGGCCACGGGTTGGATGATCCAGGCGGGTGAGATGCACGTCGTTCGCGACAGCGCGCCGAGCATGGACTTCAGCTTCACGTCATTGCACGACCGGCGCATGACGGAGAAGCCGGCCGACCTGATGGCGAAGCCGCGGTCGCCGCAGGAGATGCGGTTCGTCGAGCTGTCGCGGTTCATCCGCTCGCTGGAGCGGTCGGGGGGCGATGCCAACCTGCTGCGCGTGGAGCGCGCGCTCAAGATCGCGATCCCCGTGACGTGCCTGGTGATCGCGCTGTTCGGCGCGCCCCTTGCCACGAGCACCCAGCGCGGCGGCACCGCGTACGGCATCGGATTGAGCCTCGCGACCACCGTCACCTTCCTCATGCTCATCCAGCTCACCAAGGCCATCGGCGGGAAGAACCTCATCGCGCCGGACATCGCGGCGTGGCTCCCCAACCTGCTGTTCGCCGGGGTAGGCCTGGTGATCCTCGCCCGGGTGAAGACGTGAGCATGCTCGATCGGCCAAGCGGGGAGGTCCGGGAAACGGAGACCTTCCCGGCCGTGCAGCGCGGGGGGATCAAGTTCTTCCGGCGGATGACGCGTGGGTTCATCGCGTTCTTCCGGCAGATCGGCGCGCGCGGCTATTTCCTGCGCGACATCGGGCGGGCGTTCGGCGATCCGGCGACCTTCGTCCCGGAGACGATTCGTCAGATGCGCGGGATCGGCGTGGACTCGCTCCCGCTGACGGTGATCGTCGCCGCGTTCATCGGCGGCGTCATCGCGATCCAGACGCGCTACCAGCTGTTCCCTGGCGTGCAGCTCTCGATCATCGGCCTCTCCACCCGCCTGATGATCGTGCTGGAGCTCGGGCCCCTGCTCACGGGGCTCGTGCTCACGGGACGCGTGGGGGCCCGCATGACCGCCGAGATCGGGACGATGCGTGTCACCGAGCAGATCGACGCGCTGGAAACCCTCTCGTACGATCCGCTTGCGTTCCTGATCGTGCCGCGGCTCTTGGCGTGCCTGATCATGTTTCCGGCGCTCGTGGTCTGCGCCGACGCCACGGGGCTGCTGAGCGGCTACGCGGTCTCGGTGTACGGCACCGACGTGACCAAGCAGGACTTCGTGTCGGGGGTGCGGCTTGGCTTCGGCACCTTCCAGATCGTTTATTCCCTCATGAAGGCAACCCTGTTCGGCGGCGCCATCGCGCTGATCTGCTCGTACGAGGGCTTTGTGACCGAGGCGGGCGCTGAGGGGGTCGGGCGGTCGACCGCCAAGGCGGTCGTGTACACCTCGGTGGCGATCCTCGTCCTCGATACGTTGACGGCAGCGCTCTTCGCCCCTTACCTACAGACATGAAACGGCGCGACGAAGTCCTCGTGGGTGCCTTCCTCACCGCGGCGGTGGCGGTCCTGCTGCTTGGCACGCTCTGGCTGGTGCGCGGCGGGCTCTCATCGGGGTACCCATTGTACTCCAAGTTCGCGTGGGGGCAGAACCTCAAGCCTGGCCAGCCCGTTCTCCTCGCGGGGGTGAACGTGGGCGCGGTGAACGACGTCAAGCTCCGCGACGACGGGTATCTCGACGTGCTGCTCCGCGTCAACAACGATGTGAAGGTGCCGAAGAACTCCGTGGCGAGCGTGAAGCCGATCGGCATCTTCGGCGACGCGGCGATCGCGCTCACGCCGAAGGGGCCGAGTCGGGTCGTCTTCTCACCGGGTGATACCGTCCCCGTGGGACCCGGCGAGACCGACATCCAGGCGATCGAGAACAAGGTGGATTCGATCGCTGGCACCGTGCAGCTGATGACGAAGACGCTGAACGCCGAGCTGTTCGCGAGCGGCGGCATCCGCGACATCCGGCGGTCGCTCGCCAACGCCGCGGCCCTGTCGGCGAACGCGGCGCAGCTCTCGCAGCAGCTCAACGCGATCGCGGCGGAGCAGAATCGCAACCTGACGCTGACGATGGCGTCGTTCCGCCGCGCCGCAGCGGCGATCGACTCGGCGAAGGTCGACTCGACGATGAAGAACTTCCAGACGTCGAGCGCGAGCCTCACGCTCATCGCCGCGAATCTCGATCGGACGAGCAAGCGCGCCGACAACCTGCTCGCCGGCATCGAGCGCGGCGACGGCAACGCGGGCAAGCTGCTCAAGGACACCCTGCTCTACCGCGATCTGCGCGGGCTCGTGACGCAGGCGGACTCGGTGCTCGCGGACCTCAAGAAGAACCCGAGGAAGTACATCAATCTTTCGATCTTCTGAGGGCGGCGAGACCAAGAGTGTGAAGAGTGCGTGGTGAGTGGTGAATGGTGAATGGTGAATGGTGACCACAAAGGCACGCCGGACTGAGTCTGGTGTGCCGTTGATCCTACCCTTCACTCCTCACCGCTCACCTCTCACCTCTCACGGTTCACCGCCTTCCCGACCGTCAGATAGTACACCGGTATCCCCACGAGAATCGCCCCCAGCACGGCCAGCGTACCCCACCGGCTGCTCGGATCGATGATCGCATTGCCGAGCAGGAATAGCGTCGCCAGGATGAACAGCGCGGGGACGAGGGGATAAAGCGGTGCGCGGAAGGGCGGGTCGTACGCCGGGCGCCTGCGCAGCACGAAGATCGACGCGACGGCCAGTGCGTAGAACGGCACGACAGCCGTGACGAAGGTGTCGGCGAGGTGCTCGAAGTCGCGCACGAGCACGAATACGATGCCCAGACCCGTCGTCAGCAGAATGGAGACGTACGGGGTGCCGTAGCGTGGATGCACCGCTGCCACCCGGCGGAAGAACAATCCGTCGTCGGCCATGGCGAAGAAGATGCGCGGCGCCGTGAGCAGCGTCGCGTTGAGCGTGCCGAAGGTGGACAGCATCACCGTGCAGGCGACGAAGATCACCCCCGGCGATCCCACGAGCCGCTGCGCGACGTCGGCGGCGACGAGCTTGGAGTGGCGGATCTCGTCCACCGACATGACCGCGAGATACGCGACGTTCGCCAGCAGGTAGATCGCGATCACTGCCAGCGTGCCGATGATGATGGCGCGCGGCAGCGTGCGGCGCGGATCCTTCACCTCTCCCGACACGAAGCTCAGGTCCGCCCATCCGTCGAACGCCCAGAGCACGCTCACGAGGGCCAGGCCGAAGGCGGCGATGTGGAACGAGCCGTCGGGGACCGCGGGGGTGAAGTGGCCGCCCGTGCGCGGGAGACCGATCGCGAGCGCGAGCACGATGATGAACAGCAGGCCGCCATACTTCGCGAGCGTCGTCACGTTGAGGACGAGTGAGCTCCACTTCACCCCCACGTAGTTGAACGTCGCCGTGAGGGCGATGGCGATCGCGGCCACGTAGTGCACGTAGGTGGCGTATGGCTCGATCGAGGGATCGAAACCCAGCACGCGCAGGAAATATTCGGAGAAGGTCGTGCTGATCGCACCGAGCGACGCGGCGCGAATGAGCGTGAGCTCGGCCCACCCGAAGAGGAAGGCGGGCAGACGTCCGAACCCCTCGCGGATGAAGACGTACGCGCCGCCCGTCTCCGGGTAGGCCCCGGAGAGCTCGGCAAGCGCGAGGGCACCGCACAGCGCGAACAGGCCGCCGGCCACCCAGACGGCCATCATTGGAAGTGGGCCGGGCAACTTGTCGGCAACGCCTGCGGGCGAGCGGAAGATGCCGGACCCGATCGTGGATCCCACCAGCACGGCGACCGCGCTCCACAGCCCGAGGCGCCGCTGAAGCGATTGCTGGGGGAAGCGCGGCGAGAGCACCGGATCGGACGATCGGGAGAGCGAGGTGGCCATGAGCGAATGCTATGGGTCGGACGGCGCGTGGGCGAGACCTGCCTGACGAGTCGTCAGGGAATGCCCGGTTGACCCTCGCTCCGCCGCTGGTGAGCTTTCGAGTCCGCCGCTTCAATGATTGGCTCCCTACTGCTGCACATGCATCTCTCGTTTGCCGCCGCCGCCGCCGGACTGTTCTGGACGTCCGTGGCGTGCTGCGCGTTCGCGCAGTTCTTCATCCTGCGCTCGGTCGGCGGTCGTCGCCACGTGCCGGAGCCGACGGCCCACCTGCCCCGCCAACGCGGCGGGGTGGAGTTGTTGTGGGCCGTGGTGCCGGCGGTCGCGCTGGGAGTGGTGCTGGTGCTCACCTGGCGCGCGGTTCGCGACACGGCGAGCGGGCAGCGGGCGGTGTCGGTCGTCGAGGTCGCGAGGTGACGCGCCTTCGCCGGCTCGCGTATCTCACCTTCGCCGTGGCGTGCGCGCACCTGATCTTCGGCGCGATCGTGCGCATCTCGGGCTCGGGGATGGGGTGCGGCGACCACTGGCCCCGCTGCTACGGCCGCTGGTTTCCGCCACTCAGCCGCCCCGACCTCGTGATCGAGGTCTCACACCGCTACCTCGCGTCCATTCTCCTACTGTCGCTCATCGCGCTGCTCGTGGCGGCGTGGCGGCGGCGGTCCGAGCCGGGGGTGGGCGGGCCAAGCGGCGTGCTGCGCGCGGCGGCGCTGGCCGTGTCGCTTGGCATCGCCGCAGCCATCCTCGGCGCGGTCACCGTGAGGCTCGGCAACGCTCCGCTCGCGACCGTCGCGCACTGGACCGTGGCGATGAGCCTCGTGGCGGCCGTCGTCGCGACGGTGATACGCGCCGGTGGACTCGGCGGGGCGACAGCCCGACTCGGCGGGGCTTCGCGCCGGACGAGACGCGCCGCGTTCGGCGGTGCGGCCCTGGCGCTCCTCACCGTCGTGATGGGTGGACTCACGGCCAAGTATCCCGGCGCGGCCGTGGCCTGTCAGAGCTTTCCCCTCTGCGGCCGTAGTCCCGACGTGGCCAACGGCGCGATGCACGTGCAGGTCACGCACCGCATACTGGCTGTGCTGGTCGTGCTGCACCTGTTCGGGATGGTGATGGCGCTTCGGAAACGGCGTGAGGCGACGGTCGTGCGGCGTGCGGCGGCCATCGCGTTCGGCCTCGGCGTGGTTCAGCTCCTCGTGGCGGGCGCGATGATCGGCATGCGTCTGCCCCCCGTGCTGCGCTCGCTGCACGAGACCACAGGGGTGAGCATCTGGATCGCGACGTTCGCGCTGGCGTATCTCGCGCGTCTCGCGAGTGAGCGGCCGGCAGTGCCAGAGAGTGCGCTCGCGGGCACACCGCGGCCGATCGCGGTCCCCCCGATGCGGACCATGGCGCACAGCGTCGCGGTGATCGTCGCCCGTGGGGGGGGCACCGACCATTGAGCGAGCTCCTCGTGAAACCGATGCATCAGAGCTTTGCGCGCGACCTGGTGTCGCTCACCAAGCCGCGCATCATCTCGCTCCTGCTCGTGACGACGATTGCGCCGATGTTCGTCGCCGGCCAGCCGAGCTGGAAGCTGGTGCTCGCGGTGTTCATCGGCGGATATCTCATGGCGGGGGGCGCGAACGCGGTGAACATGTACATGGACCGCGACATCGACGATCGCATGGCTCGAACGCGGCTGCGCCCAATTCCCAGTGGGCGCATGCGCGCCGAAGCCGTGCTCGCGTTCGGCGTGCTGTGCGCCACGACGGCCACCTTCCTGCTCGCGCACGTGGCGAATGTGCTCACGGCGGCGCTCGCGCTTGCCGGCTTCTACACGTACGTGTTCGTGTACACGCGCTGGCTCAAGCGCAGCTCGCCGCACAACATCGTGATCGGCGGCGCCGCCGGGGCATTCCCGCCGCTCGTCGGGTGGGCGGCCGTGACGGGGCGCATCGACCTCATGGCGGTCTATCTCTTTCTCATCGTCTTCTACTGGACGCCGCCGCATTTCTGGGCGTTGGCGCTCAACAAGCAGGTCGACTACGGGCGCGCCGGCGTGCCGATGGCCCCCCTGGTCTGGGGCGAGCGCGAGACGATGCGCAACATGCTGTGGTACACGCTCATCCTCCTGCCGCTCACCTTCTTGCCGGTGGCGTTCGGGGCGCTCGGCATCCCGTATCTCGTCGCCGCGGCGCTGCTGGGCGGCTGGCTGCTCGTCGGGGTCGTGCGCGTCCTGCGGGCGACGAGCTTCGTCAAGCCCGCGTGGTCGGTCTACAAGTATTCCCTGCTCTACCTCGCGCTCCTGTTCGCGGCCATGGTCGCGGACCGGGCGGTCGCGTGAGTGGCGCTCGTCGCCCGCGATGACCCTCGGCACGTCGTCCACGCCCCGCCAGATGCCCCTCCTCATCGGGCCTGGCCCCGGCACCTCGGAGATGCTCATCCTGCTCGGCGTCCCCGATCCGAGCGGCGTGGTGCACGTGCGAAGCTGGACGGCCGACGACTGGAGCGCGCCGCCGCGCGTACGCGCCGAGCGGGCCGAGACGCTGTTGCAGTGGCTCGAGTCGCAGGTGCAGGCCGGACGCACGATGAACCAATCGCTCTACGCCGTGCGCCTCTGGCTGCGCGGTGAGGGCGAGCGGACAGGGTGACATGACGACGCCGGCTGCGACGAGGGCGAGCGCGCCCGTTGACGTGGCGACGGCTGCCGTCGCCGGTGCGACGGCGACGCCGAAGCCGCGCCGCCCGGTGAATCCGGGACCGCTGAAGGCCCTGGTCCCGCGCGTGCGTCCGTACGCGGGCCGGCTCGTCATCTGTGCGATCTGCCTGCTGATCGCCGCGAGCGTGGGGCTCGCCTTCCCCGCGATCGTGCAGCACCTGCTCGACGCCGCGTTCCAGCAGCACGACCGCGCGCTGCTCGACCGGATCGCGATCGGGCTCGTGCTCGCCTTCGCGCTCCAGGGGGCGATGAACTTCACCCAGGTTTTCCTGCTCACCGGTACGTCGGAGCGAGTGATCGCGAAGTTGCGCGAGGACGTGTTCGCGCATCTCGTGCGACTGTCTCCCGGCTTCTACACGGAGCGCCGCACCGGCGAGCTCACGAGCCGCCTCTCGGCCGATCTCGCCGTGCTGCAGACCCTCGTGGGGAGCTGGATCTCCGAGATGTCGCGGCAGTCCCTGTTCCTCGTCGGCGGCATCGTGCTGCTCACCCTGACGCATCCGCGCCTCACCGGCACGACGCTGGCCGTGGTGCCCGTCGTGGTGGGCACGGCCTTCTTCTTCGGCCGCCGGCTGCGCCGCGCGAGCACCGGGGTGCAGGATCGCGTGGCCGAGGCGATGGGAATGGCCGACGAGGCGTTCTCGCAGATTCGCACCGTGCAGAGCTTCGTGCGCGAGGCCGAGGAGACGCGACGGTATCGTGGTCTGCTGAGCGGCGTCGTGACCGCTGCGATCGCCCGGGCCCGCATGCGGGGACTGCTCTTCGGCGTGGTGGGTTTCGTCGCCTTCGCCGGCGTGGTGGCGGTGCTCTGGCAGGGAGGTCGGCTCGTGCTGGAGGGTGCACTCACCCCGGGCGCCCTGGTGAAGTTTCTCCTCTACGCCATCACGGTGGCGGCCGCCGTCGGATCGCTGGCGTCGCTGTTCGGCAATTATCAGGAGGCGATCGGCGCAGCCCAGCGGGTGTTCGAGCTGCTCGAGATGCGCCCGACGGTGGCCGAGCCGACGGCGGCCATTCCGCTCGCGCGTCCGGTGCGCGGGGCGCTGAGTCTGGAGTCGGTACGCTTCCGCTACGCGCCCGAGCTGCCCGACGCGCTGTCGGACGTCTCGTTCTCCATCGCGCCGGGCGAGGTGGTGGCGCTCGTCGGTCCGTCGGGCGCGGGCAAGACGACGGTGGCGTCGCTCATCCCGCGCTTCTGGGACGTGACGGGGGGCCGCATCGCGCTCGACGGCGTGGACGTGCGGGAGCTGTCGTTCGCCGACCTGCGCGGCTCGGTCGGACTCGTGCCGCAGGAGCCCGCGCTGTTCAGCGGCACGGTGCGCGAGAACATCGCGTACGCGCGCCCCGATGCGAGTGAAGCGGACGTGCAGGCGGCCGCGCGCGCCGCGCACGCCACGGAGTTCATCGATCGACTCCCGCTCGGCTTCGACACACGCGTGGGCGAGCGCGGCGTGAAGCTCTCGGGCGGGCAACGCCAGCGAATTGCCCTTGCCCGCGTCTTCCTCAAGGATCCGGCGGTCGTGGTGCTCGACGAAGCGACGAGCAGTCTGGACAACGAGAGCGAGCGCCTGGTCGAGGAGGCGATGGAGGAGCTACTGCGCGGCCGGAGCACGCTCATCATCGCGCATCGGCTGCGGACGGTGCGTCGCGCCGATCGCGTGCTGGTGCTCGACCACGGGCGGATCGTGGAGGAGGGTCGGCACGAAGAGCTGGCGGTAGGGAGCGGGGTGTATGGGAAGCTCTATCGGGCGGAGCTGAGGGACTAAGGCGGTCGGGCGGAGCTTCACTTCCCCTCGAGCGCCACGGAAACCTTCGCCGCCCCGTTCGCCGACACCTCCACCGTCTGCTCGCTCTTTCCGGTGCGCTCGTGCCACGCGACGAGCGTGTACTTGCCGGGCGGAACGCCATCGATGGAGAACGAGCCGTCAGGTTTGGTGATGGCGAAGTACGGATGGTCGAACACCGCGATGTAGGCACGCGGCCACGGGTGATCGGCGTCCTTCACGATCACGAGGGCCGGGGCGCTGGCGGGCAGGTTGGAGGGAATCACCTGCTCGTTGCTCCCCAGCAGGATCGCGGCGCGCGCCTGCGGCTCGCCGGCCGCGATGAAGCGCAGGTGCTGCCGGAAGTCGTCGTGCCCGATCACATTCACCGCGCTCCCGACCACGGTAGCTTGCACGCGCGGCGTGAGCAGACAGTGGTCGCTCTCCAGCTCGATTCGTTTCTCCAGCGGAATCGGTTTGCCCTGCCGTACCCCTTCCAGCCAGAGGATGACGTTGCCAAGTCCTCCCGCCGTGCCCTTCCGCTGGAGTGAGCTGTCCGGAATGACTTTGCCGCAGAGCGCGCTGTCTCGACCGGCTGGCACCGGCGGGAGTGGCTCGAGTCCCTTCGCCAGCGGATTGAGGGAAGCCTTGAGCGACACGGTGCCGCTCACGCTCCCGGCCGACGAAACGGCCCCGCCGAGGTAGCGCCCCGTCGGCGCGGCGATGATGACGTCGCCGCGGGACTCCTCGTCGACAGCCCCACCGCTCTGGAGCGCGGTCTTGGCCTGCGCCCCTCCTTTCTCGCCGCTACAGGCGGCCACGGCGAGCAGGAATGATGAAGCGAGGGCTACGGCAACATGAAGCGCGGTGGCGCGCAATGGAGCAGCGGTCACGAGGTCGATTGAATCGGTCACGGTGTGAGCTTGCCAGAAGGGCAAGGCGCGAGCCAGAAACGGAGTCTACCGTTCAATTCGTCCGCGCAGACGGCGACTGGTCCCGTCACACTACGATCAGCTCCCTCTGATACTCGCTCGGCGTGATCACTGCGCGACCGGGCTCGAGATAGGCGTTCACCTCAGTCCGCATGCCGATCTCTTCCGGCACGTACACGCCGGGCTCGATGGAGAACGCCACGCCGGGCACGAGCAGGCGATCGTCGCGCGTCTCGAGGTTGTCGAGATGTGGCCCGGCACCATGGAGCGAACGCGGGTCGATCGAGTGGCCGGTGCGGTGGGTGAAGTACTGGCCGAGCCCACGCGCGTCGATCACGGCGCGCGCCGCATCGTCCACGTCGCCGCCGCGCAATGGCCTCCCCGCCGCCACGCCGGCCGTGACGAACGCAATCGCCGCATCGCGCGCATCGCGAATGGCGCTCCACACCTGTTGCGCGCGCGCCGAGGGCGCGCCGAGCGTGGCCATCCAGGTCTGGTCCGCCCATTCGCCCTCCGCTTCGCGCGCCCACAAGTCGATCAGCAGCACCTCGCCGTCGAGAATCGGACGCGGGCGATCGGGCGATGGTTCGTAGTGCGGGTTGGCCGCGTTGGCCCCGGCCGAGACGTTCGGGCCGTGGTCGGTGGACAGTCCCGCTCGATCGAAGCGCTCGAGGATCCACGCCATCAGCTCGTGCTCGGCGATCGGCGTGCTCGTGCGGGCCCGCTGGCCGGCGATCGCCAGCGCCTCGAGCGCGATGCTGCGCAGGAGCTCGGCGGCCCGCAGGTGCGAGGCGACGTCGCTCGCGCTCCACGATGCGTAGAAGCGCGAGACGAGCTCGCCCGACGATACGACGGCTGTTGGCCCGGCCGCGCGCACCATCTCCAGCACGCCGGCCGGCACGCGGTCCAGGTACGGCACCGCATCGCCCGCTGAATACTCCATGGCAATCCGCTTGCCCCGGACCATCGCCGCGAGTGCGCTCTCGAGCGTGCGCCACGAGCTGTACGTCTCGTGGCGCCACTCCCTGGGCCAGGTGCGCCACGCCACCTGCTCGATCGCGTGGCCCAGCGCGCTCGGCACACCGTCGCGTGGGATCCAGACGAAGATCCGGCGCGTGACCATCCCCTCGAGGCGTAGCAGTCCACCGGCGATCGGATTCAACCCCTGAAAGTCGAACAGGAGCCAGCCATCGAGCCCCGCGTCGGCGATGGCGCGCTGCAGCGCGGGAAGTGTGGCTGGCGTCAGCACCGTGCGCCCGCGATGACGGCGATCAGGCCGTCGCGCTGCGCCAATCGGCGCGCCACTCGCACGATCCCTCACCTCGGCCGGCACACCGGGTGTGCTCGACCGCCCCGGTGACGCCCACGAGCAGTCGCATCAGCTCGCGTAGCGTGGCCTCGTAGAAGGCGCAGCCGGTGCTGCCGGGCGCGACACCCACCGTCACCGAGCGAGGCACCTCGAGCAACACATACGTGCCGACACGGCGGACGTTGGCGTTCAGGTAGCGCTGCGCCAGCCGGCGCACGCGACGCAGCGCCATGGGTCGCGCGATGAACGACGGCAGCCCTCGCACGAGTGAGCGCGTCATCGGGTTCACCGTCATGTACGCCTCCTGCGCGAGATGGCGTCCGGCGGCGCGGAGCACGGCTTCCGCGTCCGGGCGACGTCCGATGAGCCGCGCGAGCGCCACCGCCTCGTCCTGCGCGGTGCGCTGGTTCCGGCGGACCGCCTCGGTGTACCGCTTGATCTGCGTGTACACCGTGTCGCTCAGGCCGAAGCGCTTGTTGCGGAGCTCGTCCACGAACTCGGCTTCGAGCACTCCTTCCGGAGTGTCAACGTCGCGTACGGCTTCGAGAAGGCTGAGCGGGAGAAGTGCGTCGACCGTAGCGAGCATGCGACAGCGGAGGGGGACAGCGGCGGGAGCACCGGCAGAGTCAGTCGCTGAAGCTAGCGGGAACCGCAGGGCCGCTCAATCCCTTGCAGTGATGATCGCGGCGCTTGCCGCGAGGTGGGGCCCTCTCTACGTTCGGCCCTTGCCGCCCCGGCGCATGGAGACCCAGCCAATGCTCGACGTCAACTTCACTGTCTCGCGCGCCGACTTCAGTGTCGTCCTGAGCGCAGCGAAGGACCTGCACCGCAGGCCCGTGCGTTG
>JALYXJ010000185.1 GCA_030947165.1 Gemmatimonadota bacterium | reverse complement strand
CCTCCCGCATAAGCGGCGGCGTTGCCCCTGGCGCATATTGTCCGTAACTCTCCCGCCAACGATGCCCAAGCCGATCCTTGTTCTCGCCACGTGCGCCGCGGCCGCATGCTCAGCCGGCACGCGCTCGCCGTCGAGTGAACGCGCCGAACCGCAGCGACTCACACTCGATACTGCGCCCGCTCAACCGGCGGCCGTCGACCTGTCCGGCGCCTGGGCCACCGGGAGTACCGGAGAGCCGGACGTGCCGCGATTCGTGCTTCGTCTGCAGTGCAACTACACCCCGGCGCTGTGGATCATGGAGCAACGTGGCGACACAGTCCGCGCCTGGGCGATCCCGGAGAGTCGCGCCCAGGGGGTGCCTTCACGGAATCAGGTCTCCTCGGTCGGCGCCGAGGGCCGGCTCCGCGGTGTGAACCTTACGATGAAGGTCGGCACGTCTCGCTACGTGCTGCGCTACGATTCCACGAGCGGGCACCTGCGCGGTACGCTGAACGGTGCGCCGTTCTGGGCCGTGCGGCAGGACATCGTGCACCCGCTGGGGTGCATCGCCGTTCCCTAGCGGTTCCGTTGTCATCCCGCAGGAGCGAGCGAAGCGAGCGAGTGTCGGGATCAACTGTGCCTTCACGAGGGCCGGCCTCGTGGCAGTGAAGGCAGATCCCGACACTCGCTTCGCTCCTGCGGGATGACAGAGCGACGCCGACGTCAGTCCTCGTTCCCGAACGGCGGGCCAGCCACGTTGTCGATCTTCCAGATGTCACCAGGCAGCGTGACGATGTAGGCGGTGTTGCCGATGAACTTGAGCGAGGTCGGCCGGTCCAGCGGACTCGTGATCACCGTCAGTGTGCCGTCGGCGTTCACCCGCACGAGCGAGCCGGTGTTCGGCGTCGCCGGAGTCGCCGGAGGACCGCCACTGCCAGTGCCCTGCGAGAGGGCGAACAGCGTGCGGCCGCGGCCGAACTCCACGTCGACCAGCAGCGGCGCGCCGGCAGCGATCGTCGTGGCGGTCGTCGATCCAGGGCTGAACGTGACCACCTTGCCGTCCTGCGCCAGGTGGGGAATCGGGCCCGCCTCGGCCATGTAGATCGTGTTGCCCGACACAGCGAGCCCGGTCGGGACGATGTTGCCGAATGCGATCAGCTCACTGACCTCGCCGTCGTGGGAGACCTGGAGCACCCGGTTGTGGTGTCCGTCGGTGACGAGGAACCCATCGCGGAACGGTTCCAGCGCGAACTGCACGCCATTCGCGACGGCCCAGGGGAAGCCGCTGGGAGGATGCGCCATCGAGAAGGCGCCGAGGTCCGCGAAGACCGTGTGGTTCGGGCCGTCCACGCGATAGATGCCGTCCACGCTCGTGCCACCGACCTCCGGGCCGACGAGGGTGACCAGCGCGTACGCGGTCCCGCCCCGGAACGCGACGTCGACCACCCCGCCGGCAGGGGAGGGCGAGATCGGCAGACCGCTGGCGAACGTCGTGACCGTGCCGTTCTCCGGGTCGACGCGGGAGATCCGTCCGGCCGCCGCTTCGGCGACGTAGAGTGCGCCTCCGGGGCCGACCGCGCTCCCTCGCCCGCGCTGCAGGCCCGTCACGAGCCGGTGGACCGTGGGGGCGCTCCCGTGATCGAACGTCGCGGACGCGGATGCGGCCGTGCCGACGAGCGTGGTGGGATCGCCGCACGCGGCGAGGACGACGGCAAGCGCGCACGGGACGGTGATGCGAGGCCGCATGGTTCACCTCCTCCCTGCGGTGGGCAGGGTGGTGAGCTCCGAGCGGACGCCGGGTCGAACCGGCCGCGGCCAAAATTGTGCGGCGGGTCCGCCGCGCCCGTGGGTGCGCTGAGAGCGCCGGCTCGGCCGGCCCGCGAGGTGGCCAAGCATGTTGCGCACTGGACCACTGCGCAAGGAGCCAGATTCGGTCGTCAATGTCGACGATGGAAATGGTCGTCCCGATCGCAGCGAGGGACCCGCACGTCCGGCTGTCGCTCTAATGCGGCGTGTTGACTCGGCGCGGCTCGACCGCGGTACGCGCGCCCAGCTCCGGCGCCGGCAGTCGCTCGGCCAGCAGTCTCGCCGCGAAGTTCTGCCCCTCCGCGAGACGTTGAAGCTCGACGCTCATGCCGTTGATCGCCTGCTCGACGTTGGCGACCCGCGACGCGAGGTACTCCTGATACTCCGGCGAGGTCGGGATCAATTCGCGTGGTCGCGCCAGCCACCTTGCCCAGGCGAAGGCCGCGGACCAGGCGATCGACGCGGCGGAGATGAGGAAGGTGAGCTCGACTGCGTGCGAGGTGATGACCATGCAAAGCTCCCTATGTCATCGATGAGGGCGACCGTACTCGTCATGGCGGCGGACCCAGAAGGGCCCGCGGCCCCCTTCGTCGCGCCCCTTCGGCACGAGATCCAGGTAATTGTACGCCGTGTTCAGGAGATCGATGCCCCGTGCGTACGACGAATAGGTGTGATAGATCAGCCCCCACCGTCGTCGCTCCGGAAGAACACGCTCACGCCTTCGCGATCCGTCTCTCCCGGATCCTGCACACGAAAGTTGTAGAGGGCGCGCTTGCTCGCCACCTCCTCGTCGGTGAACGACGCCTGGAGATCGTAGTTGAACGTCGAGTTGCCGGACGAGACCCATTTGAACGTCCATCCCATCCGCGCGCGATACGCGGCGAGCTTCTCGTGCGGCGCGCGTGAGACTGCGACCAGCGTCACGTCTCGCTGCGCGAGGTGGGGCACGACCGGATTGAAGTTGTCGGCCCAGAAGGAGCAGATTGGGCAACCGACGCCCGCCTCTGGGGGAAACATGAAGTGGTACACGACGAGCTGGGAGCGACCGGCGAACAGGTCGGCGAGGGATTCTTCCCCCTTCTCACCGACGAAGAGGTACGGCGTCTCGATCAGCTCCCACGGCAGTGCGCGCTGCCGGCGCGTGAGCTCGTCGCGCGCCCGGGTGAACGCCTTCTCTTCCTCGAGCAGTCGTGTGCGGGCCGCCGCCCACTCCGCATGCGAGACGACGGGGTGATCGCGAGGCGAGAACATTTTAAGTCTCCTGCGCAGCGTGGCAGGGCGAGCACTGCGGCGCCGAGACAATATGCCCTAGCCGAGGACTGGACGCCAGAATGACGCGCTGGTCGTGCATGGGCCGTGTGTCGGTATGTCATCCCGCACGAGCGAGCGAAGCGAGCGAGTGTCGGGATCTACCGTCCGTTCCTCTGTAACCTGCTCTGCTGCAGTGAAAGTAGATTGCCCAGAGGGCACCCACACTCGCTTCGCTCGTGCGGGATGACAGCGCACTCAGCTAGCTCCAGAGCACCGTCCGATCGATCGATGCGAGACTCGGGCGCCCCGTCAACGCCATCGACGACTCGAGCTCGTGCCGAAGAATGGCGACGACGTTCGCAACGCCGGCCGCACCATCGACCGCCAGACCATACAATATCGGGCGCCCCACGAGTGCCGCCCCGGCGCCGTACGCGAGTGCCTTGAGAATGTCGGTGCCACGACGCACGCCGCCGTCGAACAGGATCGGCACGCGCCCGGCGACGCGATCCACGATGCGCGGGAGGACGTCGATCGTCGCCGGCACCGTGTCCAGGTTCCGCGCGCCGTGGTTGGAGACGTAGATCGCCGCGACCCCGGCCGTCACGGCTTGATCGGCGTCTTGCGGATCGAGGATACCCTTTGGGATCACCGGAACGGGCGAGACGCCGCGGAGCCATTCGAGATCCTTCCACGTCACCGGGTAAAGCCCGAACGGGCGGCCCGGTTGCAGATGGGGCAATCCCACCGGAAATGTGAAGCCAGCCCGCGCCTGACGGTTGCGGACGCCGAGGCCCGGGGTGTCGACGGTCACGCAGAGAGCCGAGCATCCCACGGCCGAAACGCGCTGCACCAGCTCCTTCGTGAAGCCTCGATCCTGCACATAGAGCTGGAACCACAAGGGACGCGGTCCGACGCGCGCGACCTCTTCGACCGGCACCGTGGTGAAGCTGCTGAGCACCATCCCTACGCCGGCCTCTCGTGCGGCGCGGGCTGTCGCCAGCTCAGCCTCCGGATGCACGAGGCGATGACAGGCGGTCGGGGCAATCAGCAGCGGCGCTGCGAGCTCGTGCCCCAGAATCGTCGTGCGCGTGTCGATGCGACTCACGTCCACGAAGGCGCGCGGCGCAAGACGGAGCTGCTCGAACGCCTCGCGGTTCCAGCGCAGCGTCCGCTCGTCGGCCGCGCCGCTCGCGATGAATTCCCAGACGGTCGGCTCCAGGCGCGCGTGCGCAGCCGCCTCATAGTCGTCGAGGCTGACGAGCGGCGCCAGGTGCTCTCCCGGAGCACGCGTCGGCACGTCGGCGACCGCCCCATCCAGTAGTGGCGCCGACGACGCCGCGTGAAAGTTGTCAGGCAATGGGGTGGCTGCGCCGAATGCGGCAGCGGAGCGAGGCATACCACGGCGCGAGACTGACATCTGCTGTC
>JALYXJ010000153.1 GCA_030947165.1 Gemmatimonadota bacterium | reverse complement strand
CTCGTGACCAGCGTACGCGGCGACTCGCTCTCGTGCGCGACGCGCACTTTCACGCCAAGGAAGAGGTCGCCTGATACGAGCACCTTCCGTTCGGCGTCCCAGACGACGAGATGATCACGCGTATGGCCAGGGAGGTGAAGGATCTCGAGCGGCGCCGGGTCGAACGGCTGTAGCGGTGCCTCGAGCCGGGCGGTGGCGCCCCACACGAGATGTCGGTACGCGCGGATCGGTGGGCGCGCGCGCAGGCGCGCCTCACATTCGGCGTGTGCGTGCACGGGCAATCCGCGCGCCGCGAGCGACGGCGCGTTCCCCGCATGATCCTCGTGCCAGTGCGTCACCACGGTGCCGCGAGGCGCGAGCGCGTCGATCGCGGAGTTCAGCTCCTCGCCGGCGCGCGGAAACCCGGTGTCGATGAGGACGCCCCGCACGATGTAGGCGCTTACCTCGTAACCGGCGCCCATCGACTGCCACGACCGCATCCGGAGCCGGACGACGTCCGCCTCGATCACCGCGATGGTCAGGCTCACGGGGCCGGGGCCAGAATTGCCACGGCGCTCCGATCACTATAGGATACAGTGACGTGGCGCCCGGCCCTCGGCTCGGCGCCCCATTTTTTTCGCGTCTCGCAGTCCGGCACTCTCATGATTGAAGCGCTCAAGTCAAAGCTCGGGGAAGAAGTCGAGAAGCTCCAGTTCGAGCTCAACGTTACCCTGCCCAGCGAGATCAGGCGGGCCGTCGAGATGGGCGACCTGCGCGAGAACAGTGAATACAAGGCGGCGCTCGAGCGCCAGCAGTTCGTGCGTGCCCGCCTGAGCCAGTTGCGCGAGCGGCTGAGCAAGCTCTCGTCCATCGACCTGACCCAGATTCCCGGCGACCGCGTCGGGCTCGGCTCCAAGGTGGTCGTCACCGATGAGAAGACAGGGTTGAAGGAGACCTACGATCTGGTCTTCGGCGATTCGCTGGAGTTCGAGGAAGGGCAGGTCACCATGTCGTCGCCCATCGGGCGCGCACTGCTCGGCAAGCAGGTCGGCGAGATCGCCTACCTCAAGCTCCCGTCGCTGGTGCGGCAGCTCAAGGTCACGCAGCTGCAGACGATCCATCAGCTGAAGGAAGACGAGCTCTAGGCGCCCTCGATGCGAAAGAGCCGCTCGGTTTCTGCCGCGTAGTCCACGAGCGCGGCACTCGTCTGCGATGCGCTCCACCCGAGCCACGACGCGACGAGCGGAGCAATGCGCTGCGCAGCCGCGCGACCATGATCGCGCGTCTCGAATGCCACCGGCGTGCGCCGGATGAGCAGATCGCCGAGCGTCATCGCGTGCTCCTCGTTTACGGCGTTGCGCAGCTCGGCGAGCAGATAGGGGCGCGACGGCTCGATCCGACCGGCGAGCATCGGCTCGGCCGTCGCGAGCTCGAGCACCGCGCGCCAAGCGGTGCCGTGCGCATGAACGAGCCGCGTCGCCACCGCCGCATCGCCCGTGATGGTCGTGGCATCCGCGATCTCGCGCGCCACGTCGGAGAAGTCGCCGCCTTCCAGGGGCGCGCTGGCGGTGCTCGCCGGCGTCGGCGTGGTGCCGAGTGATCGCTGCACGGCATCCACGACTTCGCGCGCCATCGCCCGATAGGTCGTGAGCTTTCCACCGGTCACGCTTACCAGGCCCGGCACGCGCTCGCCGATGGCGTGCTCGCGCGAGGCGCTCCCGGGATCGGTCAGGTCATCCGAGTCAGCGGCGAGTGGTCGCAGCCCCGCCCAGGCGGAGATGACGTCGTCGCGCGTGAGGTGCGCGGCCGGAAAGAAATGATTTGCCGCCTCGAGCAGGTAGCTCACGTCCGCCACTGAAGCGCGCACTTCCTCCGGCGCCACGCTCTCGTACGTGTCGGTCGTGCCGACGATCGCGAAGTCGCCCGAGGGAAGGATGAACATCACCCGCCCGTCGCGCGGGGCGAGCAGCGTCAAGGCGCTGGTGTTCCCGAGCCGATCGCGCGCCACGGAGACGTGTACCCCCTTGCTCCCGCGGACGTGATGCTGGGTCGAGCCGTCGGCCAGCCCCTCGACGACATCGCTCCAGGGTCCCGTGGCGTTCACCACCACGCGCGCACGTACCTCGACGCTCGCGCCGTCGATAGTGTCCGTGACCTGTGCGCCGGCGATACGGCCGCCGGCGCGCGCGAGGGCCGTCACCCGCGCGTGATTGAGCACCACCGCCCCGGCCGCCTCCGCCGAGCGAACGGTGGCAAGTGTAAGCCGCGCGTCGTCGGTGGCTGCATCCCAGTAGCGCGCGCCGCCGGTCAACGCGTCGGCACGCAACCGCGGCTCCCGCGCCAGCACGTCGCGCATGCTGAGCCGCTCGTGCCGCCCAACGTTGCGGAAGAGGGCGAGCAGGTCGTAGAGGGTGAGCCCGGCGGCGAGCTTCCACCGCGAGACCCGTGCGCCGGCGTATACCGGCCACACGAAATCCAGCGGACGCACGAGATGCGGTGCGATGCGCCGGAGTGTGCGCCGCTCGCGGCTGGACTCGAACACGAGATGCAGCTGCCCGTGCTCGAGGTAGCGCACCCCGCCGTGGATCAGCCGCGACGAGCGGCTCGACGTTCCGCTCGCGAAATCATCCTGCTCCACGAGAGCGGTCTGCAGTCCACGCCGCGCCGCATCGCGCGCCACGCCGGCGCCTGTGATGCCGCCGCCGATGACGAGGAGGTCAAAGGGCGTGCTGCCGAGCGCGTGCAGCCGCGCCTGGCGTGCCGACAAAGCCGGAAGGGTGGGGAGCAGAGCGTCCTCTGTAGCAAGCTGTAAGCGATAAGCCCGGAAGTCAGTGCAGAAAACGCCATAGGCTGCAAGCTGTCAAGCGACAAGCTTCTCGCTGATCCCCGGTGCGAACGAGATCGCGAAACGTGGGCTGGTTCGTGACGGACCGGCGGTCAGGCAACGTCGTTGTCCTTCCGCACTGGTCACCGACGCGCTCAAGTATCGCGATGTTGTTCGGTTCAGCGATCAGCGAGAAGCCTCTTGCTCAATAGCTTACAGCCTACGGCGTCCGTTGCACTGAACTACGGACCGCGGTCGTTCGTCCCGTTGTTCACGCCGTTGGCGACGCGTAGCTTAATGCATGTCTACTTATGGCTCCCCCGGCCGCCGCGTCGCGATCGTCGCGGGGCTACGCACTCCCTTCGCCAAATCCGGCACGACGCTCAAGTCGCTGTCCGCCGTCGAGCTGGGCAAGCGCGCCGTTGCTGAGCTCATTCAGCGCAGCGAGATCGACGGGAAGCTCGTCGACGCCGTCGTCTACGGCACCGTCGTCCCCTCGGTGCTCGCGCCGAACATCGCGCGCGAGATCTCGCTGCTCCCCATGCTGCCGAAGGGAGTGCAGTCGTTCACCGTGAGCCGCGCCTGTGCCTCGGCCAACCAGGCCATCACCGACGGCGCCGACCAGATCGCGCTTGGACATGCCGACGTCGTGATCGTGGGCGGGGCGGAATCGCTCTCCAACGTGCCGATCCTCCACTCGCGCGGCATGAGCGAGGCCCTCGTCACCGCCTCCAAGGCCAAGAGCTTCGGCGGCCGGGTGCGAGCGATCGCCAAGGTCCGCCCGCGCGATCTCATCCCGATCACACCCGCCATCGCGGAGCCATCCACCGGCGAGTCCATGGGGGAATCGGCGGAGAAGATGGCGAAGATCAACGGCATTCCGCGCGAGCACCAGGACCACTTCGCACTGCGCTCGCACCGGCTCGCCGCGGCCGGCACGGAGGACGGCCGCCTCACCGCCGAGATCGTCCCCGTGTACGTGCCGCCGACGTTCGAGGCGATGACGTCGGACAACGGCATCCGTGCCGACTCCTCGATGGAGCAGCTGCGCGCGCTCAAGCCAGTGTTCGACCGAAAGTACGGCTCGGTCACCGCGGGCAACTCGTCGCCGCTCACCGACGGCGCCAGCGCGATGCTCCTGATGAGCGAGGAGATGGCAACGTCTCTTGGCTACACACCGATCGCGTTCATCCGGAGCTATGCCTACGCCGCCCTCGACCCCGGCGAGCAGCTCCTCATGGGGCCCGTGCTGGCAGCGCCTGTCGCGCTCCAGCGCGCCGGCCTCTCGCTCGATGACATGGACATCATCGAGATGCACGAGGCGTTCGCCGCGCAGGTGCTGTGCAACCTGCATGGCTTCGAGTCGAAAGCGTGGGCGGAGCGGGCCGGATTCAGTGAGCCCGTCGGCGAAGTGGACCGCGCCAAGCTCAACGTCATGGGAGGCTCCATTTCCATCGGTCACCCGTTCGGCGCGACTGGCGGACGGATCCTCACGACGCTCGCCAACGAGCTCGCCCGCCGCGACGGTCAATTCGGGCTCATGACCGTCTGCGCCGCGGGCGGGATGGGACATGCCATGGTGATCGAGAGAGTATGACGTCTGCCCTCAACCTCGAGCTCGTGGACGGCATCGCCGTCGTCACCATCGACCTGCCCGGCGAGTCGGTGAACAAGGTCACCAGTGCGCTTCGCGCCGACTTCGCCGAGATGTTCGAGCGCCTCGAAGGCGATTCTACCGTTCGCGGTGTCGTCCTCGCGTCGGGCAAGCCCGACAGCTGGATCGCGGGCGCGGACATCGATGAGTTTCTCACGTTGCGTACCGCCGCCGAAGCCGAGGCCCTGAGCAAGAATGGTCAGGCGCTCCTGGCGCGTCTCGAGTCGATGCGCGTGCCGGTCGTCGCGGCCATTCACGGCGCCTGTCTCGGTGGCGGGCTCGAGACCGCGCTCGCCTGCCGCTATCGCGTCGCGTCGGACCATGCCAGGACGGTGCTCGCGCTTCCGGAAGTGCAGCTCGGCCTCATCCCCGGCGCGGGGGGGACGCAGCGGCTGCCCAGACTCGTGGGGCTGCAGAACGCGCTCGACATGATCCTCACCAGTCGCAACGTGCGCGCGAAGAAGGCGTTGCAGATGGGCCTCGTCGACGAGCTGGTGCATCCCGCGATCCTGATCGACGTCGCCATCGATCGCGCGCGCAAGCTCGCCGACAACTCACTCGAGCGCCCTGGCCGCAACGGGCGCGGCGCCGCCAGCGCACTGCTCGAGACCAACCCGCTCGGACGATCCGTCGTGTTCAAGAAGGCGCGTGAAGGAGTGCTGAAGAAGACGCACGGACACTATCCCGCGCCGCTCGCCGCGCTCGAAGCCGTGCACGCCGGCTACGCGAATCGCGCCAAGGGCTATCGCGAGGAGGCGCGCCTGTTCGGCGAGATGGCGACGACCGAGGAGGCCAAGCAGCTCATCTTCCTCTTCTTCGCCACCAGCGCGCTCAAGAAGGACCCGGGCGTGAGCGGGACGGCCCCCGAGCCGCGGGCCGTGGACACGCTCGGTGTGATCGGTGCGGGGTTCATGGGAGCGGGCATCACCGCGGTCGCCGTGCAGCAGGACACGCCAGTGCGCCTCAAGGACACCGATCCGGCGAGGATAACCAAGGGCCTCGCCGCCGTGAGCGAAGTACTGAAGGAACGCCTCAGGAAGCGGCAGATCACCCGGCTCCAGTACGACGATCAGCTGTTGCTCGCCGGCGGCACCACCGACTACTCCGGCTTCGGTCATGCCGGGCTCGTGATCGAGGCGGTGTTCGAGGACCTCCCGCTCAAGCATCGCGTGCTGCGAGAAGTGGAGCCCGTGCTCGAGCCCGGCGCCGTGTACGCATCGAACACGAGCACGATCCCGATCGCTCGCATCGCCGAGGCGGCGTCGCGGCCGGGCCGAGTGCTGGGCATGCACTTCTTCTCGCCAGTGCACAAGATGCCGCTGCTGGAGGTCGTCGTCGCGCCGCGCACAAATAAGGACGCCGTCGTCACCGCTGTCGCGTACGGCAAGACGCTCGGCAAGACGGTGATCGTGGTGAACGACGGGCCCGGGTTCTACACGACCCGCGCTCTGTCGGCATACATGAACGAAGCCGGCCGCCTGCTCGACGAAGGAGCGTCCATCGAGTCGATCGACAAGGCACTGGTGGATTTCGGCTTTCCCGTCGGGCCGATCACGCTGCTGGACGAAGTGGGTATCGACGTGGGGGGAAAGGTGGGTCAGGTGCTGTTCGAGGCGCTCGGGGCGCGGGCGGCGCCGAGCGAGGCGCTGCGGCGGGTCGTGGAATCGGGGCGCACTGGACGAAAG
>JALYXJ010000129.1 GCA_030947165.1 Gemmatimonadota bacterium | reverse complement strand
CGCGTCAAGATACCCGGGGCGCCCGCGATGCAACATGGAGCGCGCCGACTGCGTAACCTTCCTCGGCGATTCGTCGCCCGCTGACTCCCTCCAAACCAGGACCCCGTGACGTCATTCCGTTCGCTCGCCGCATTCGGCGCGGTCGCACTGCTGCCCGCCGGGCTCGCTGCGCAAGCGCCCCTTCCGCTCAAGTACTCCGGTCCACCGACCACCGCCGCTCATCACGGCTGGCGATCTCATGACGCGGCTGTACCAGTTCGCCGACGACTCCATGATGGGGCGTGAGGCCGGCACCGCTGGCCACATGAAGGGCACCGCATACATCGCCGCCGAGGTCGCGAAGCTTGGACTCGTGCCGGCCGGCGATAACGGCACCTGCTTCCAGAACGTGCCCTTCATCTCGCGCCGGTTCGACCCGAACACCACGCTCACCGTCGACGCAGGGTAGCGCGAGCGCGATCACCGCCGAGCAGGCGGTGGGCAAGCTCGTGGTCCTGTTGCCTGCAGCAGCAACGGCTGCGCCCCTCCGCATCCTGCCCAACTCCCCACTCGCGCGGGCCGCGGGCATCGCGGTAGCCGTTGCACCGCAACTGAATCGGGCGCAGCTGGTGGTGGGACGCACCGCGTCGTTCGCCCTCAAGGCGCGGCAGATGCGCCGTCGGTACCCGTTTGGCTGTACGTGACTCAAGGAGGCGCGGAGCGTCTGCTCGGGCGGCCGCTCGAGGGAATGGCCGTCGGCACGGTTGGCAAGACCGTGCACGGCAACCTCCAGTACATCGAGGGGCCGGCGCCGACACGAAATGTCGTCGCCGTGTTGCCCGGCGCAGATGCCCGATTGAAGGGCGAGTACGTCGCTATCGGTGCGCACAGTGATCACATCGGCATCCGTGCCGCCGGCGCCGTGGATCACGACTCGCTGCACGCCTACAACAGCCGCCGATGGTTCGCCTCGGAGAATCCGTCGGGGGCGAAGCTCACGCCGGAGCAGCAGGTCGCGCTGCAGGGGCGCATCGCGGACATTCAAGTGAACTTCGATTCGCTGCTCGCCGCGCATCCGGTCCGCCGCGACTCGATCAACAACGGCGCCGACGACGACGGCTCCGGCACGGTGACGGTGCTCGAGGTGGCCGAGGCCTACGCGAAAGGCAAGGTGAAGCCGAAGCGCTCCATCCTCTTCGTCTGGCACACGGGTGAGGAGACGGGTCTGCTCGGCTCGCGCTACTTTACCGACAATCCGACCGTCCCACGCGACTCGATCGTCGCGCAGATCAACATCGACATGGTCGGTCGCGGCGCGGCACGTGATCTGGCTGCCGGCGGCGAGAAGTACCTCCAGCTGGTCGGCTCGCGGCGCCTCTCCACCGAGCTCGGCGACCTCGCCGAGACGGTGAGCAAGAGCGAGACGATGCCATTCACATTCGACTACGCGTTCGACGCGAACGGGCATCCCGACAACATCTACTGTCGCAGCGACCACTACAACTATGCGCGCTACGGAATCCCGGTGGTGTTCATGACGACCGGTCTCCACGGCGACTACCATCAGGTCACGGATGAGCCGCAGTACATCGGCTACCCGCACATGGAGCGCGTCGGGCGGTACGTATTTGATCTGGTCGATCGCGTCGCGGATCTGGATCATCGCCCCGTGGTGGACAAGCCGAAGCCGGATCCGGCGGGGAGCTGCCGGCAGTAACTACGAACTGTGAGCCTCAGATGGTGAGCGGTGAGTGGTGAATGGTGAATGGCAAGATCAAAGGGCACTCCGGACTGAGTCCGGTGTGCCTTTGCCGTCACGAGTCACTATTCACTGCTCACCTCTCACCAGATTCACGGTTCACCAGCAGGCTGGCACCCATCCTGCCCCCTCCTCCGCCATGAAGATTCTCGTGACGGGCGGTACAGGGGTGGTGGGAGTGGGGACGGTCACCGAGCTGTTGCGCCGAGAGCACACCGTCGTGCTGCTCTCGCGGCATGCGGCAGAAGACGCACGGCAGTGGCCGGCAGGCGTCGTCGCGCGGGTTGGAGACGTCAGCGATGCCGTGTCGGTCCGTGACTCCGCCGACGGATGCGACGTCGTGCTGCACATGGTGGGCGTGGTCGACGAGAGCGACGAGGCCGCCTTCGCCGACGTGAACGTCGGCGGGACGTCGAACATGCTGGCAGAAGCGGAGCGTGCCCGTGTCGGGCGCTTCGTGTTCGTGTCCTCGCTCGGCGCACCACAGGGGGCGTCGGCGTACCACGCATCCAAGCGCGAGGCGGAAGCGCTCGTGCGCCGGTTTGCTCGGCAGTGGACGATCGCTCGGCCCGGCAACGTCTATGGTCCGGGTGACGAGCAGATCTCGACGCTGCTGAAGATGGTGAGGAGTCCCAGCCCCCTCGTTCCAC
Organism: Gemmatimonadota bacterium; assembly: GCA_030947165.1. Next base: position 3,025 of record JALYXJ010000129.1, on the reverse strand, counting down.
GGATCGGCGACGGAGACCAACCGATCCAGCCGATCTGGTGGGAGGACGTCGCATGCGCCCTCGCCACCATGGTGGAGCGGAGCGACCTCGGAGGACGAGAGCTCGACATCGCCGGTCCCGAGGTCACGTCGCAGAACGACCTGATCGAGCGGTTGAGTCGAATTACCGGGCGCAGCGTTGCCACCGTGCCCGTCCCGGCCTTCCTGGCGACGCTCGGCGCCAAGGCCGTCTCGCTGGTGGGCTGGGACATGCCGTTCAGCGATGGGCAGGTCACCATGCTGCACGAAGGCAACGCCCTCCAGGCGGGCGCGGTGAACGCCCTCACCGACGTGCTCGGAGTGACGCCGACGCCGCTCGACGAGGGACTCGAGCTGCTCGCCGACGCGCAGCCCGATCAGCTCCCGTCGGAAGGCGTCGGCGCGCTGAAGCGGAAGCGCTACTGGAGCGATATTCACGCTTGCCGTCTCAGCCCGGAGGAGCTGTTCTCGCACTTCCGCGAGCACTTCAACGAGGTCACGCCGGTGTTCGTCGAGGTGGGCGCCGAGCCGGCCGTGTCCGATCGGATCGATGAAGGGGAAATGCTCACGCTGGCGCTGCCGATGCGCGGCCATGTCCAGGTGCGCGTTGCCGAGGTCACGCCGCGCTCCGCCACCTGCCTGACGGCGGCAGGCCATCCGCTCGCCGGCGCGGTGCGCTTCTCGGCCGCGCGCGTGGGCGACGCCATTCGATTCGAGGTGGAAGTCTTCGAGCGAGCCGCGAACGTGCTCGACCTGATCGCCATGCGCACCCTGGGTGACCGGATGCAGGATCACACGTGGGAGCAGGTCGTGGAGAGCATGGTCGAACGCAGCGCCGGCACCGCGCCCGACGGCGTACAGCGCAGCTCCGAGTCACTCGATGACCCGGAGGCGACGCGGATCGAGCAGTGGGTGGAGTCGCTCGCGCTGCATCGCAAGCGGGTGGAGAACGCGGAGAAGATCAGCCGCTGATCGTCGAGGAAGCCTTCTCCGCTTCCTCCCACATCACGTCGAGCGGGCGGGACTGGCAGTGCGCGCCGCAGCCGAGTCGGTAGCGGTTGCGCGCAAACCATCGATAGAACCGGTCGGCGAGCGTGCGGACGAATGGCACGGTGAAGATCCATGCGATCCACCGGCCGCGGGGCAGCACATTGAGCAACTGCTCGACCGCCGCGGCACCTTGCCACGTGGTTCCATCCGCGACCACCAGCTGGAGCGCATCGGAAAACGCGCGCGGCGGGATCCACGGAAAGCGCGCCATCACCCCCGGCTGCTGCGACGATGCGACCTCCAGTTGCCGTTGACCATCCCACTTCACGAGTACCCGGGAGAGTCGCGTGCACACCTTGCAGTCCCCGTCGAACACCACCGTGTAGGGGCGTCCGAGCCCGTGACTCGCAGCGTCCTGGCCGGCGACGGTGAAGCGCACGACGGGCACCGTCATGCCGTCGGCGTGGCGCCGTCGCCGGCTGCGGACGCATGCTCGCGGTCATCCGCGTCATGCTCGTGCGTGTGCTCGTGCGCGTGCTCGTGCGCGTGCTCGTGCGCGGGGAGCTCGGCCGAGGCGACGATCTCGATCCGAGGAGGATGCATGAGCGTCGCATGCACGGTGCACATCTCCGCGACGCGCTTGGCGGCCCCGAGGCGATTAGCCGGAAGCGACGGCCAATCGAAGATCACCCCGATGTCGGACACGCGATGCGGGTCGTCGGCGAAGCGCCACTGCACCTCGAGTGTGAGGTCGTCGGTCGAGAGCTTCGCATGCGTTGCCCACGAGTGCAGCACGGAGAACGTGCAGGTCGCCAGGCCGCTCGCGAGCATGTGGAAGGGCGAATAGCTCATCTCCGCCGACGGCGCTTCGATCGTGAGCGCCCCCGGGTCCGGCTCCAGGCGAATTGCGTCGTCGGAGAGAAGAATGATCTTCATGCCTGATCGGTGGGTGCAAGGTCCACACCGTCCAACGGCTTACCGCGCGGGGCCGGCTGCTGCTGCGTCAGGCAGTGCAGGGTCCCGAACCCCCAGACGAGATCGACGGCATGCACCCCGACCACGTGCCGGTTCGGCATCAGCTCGGCGAGCCGGTTGAGCACGAGTCGGTCGTTCCGATCGTTGAAGGTGGGGACGAGCACGACGCCGTTGGCGATGTAGAAGTTCGCGTAGCTCGCCGGCAGCCGGTCACCGTTCATCGTCACGGGACGGGGAAAGGGAAGCCTCACCACCTTCAGCGCGCCGTCGGCGGCGCCGGCCAGCTCGAGCCGCCGCATATTGTCCACCGAGCGTCGATGATTCTCGTCGTCCGCCGGGTCTTCCTCATAGGCCAGCACGATCACGCCCGGCGCGACGAACCGCGCCACGTCGTCCACGTGTCCGTGCGTGTCGTCGCCCACGCAGCCTTCACCGAGCCAGATCGTCTCGCGAATGCCGAGGCAGTCGCGGAAGGCGCGCTCGTAGCCGGCGCGGTCCAGGCCGGGATTGCGCACCTGCACATCGGACAGCAGCCACTCTTCCGTCACGAGCAGAGTGCCCTCACCGTCGGTCTCGATGCCGCCCCCCTCGAGGATCAGCCGCGCGCCGGTGTCCGGCCGCTTGGGCTCCGCACGCGGGAGCCCGGTGATCTTCTGGATCGGGCGTCCGACTTCGGCATCCAGCGCAAAGTTGGGATATTTAGCCCATGCGTTGAAGCCCCAATGCATCAGCTGCACGCGGCCGGTCTCGTCGTGCACGAAGGTCGGTGCCGAGTCGCGCAGCCAGACCCGATCGGTCGGCACGATGTGCAGGCGAACGTTGTCGTTCACGCCGTGCGCCGCGAGGTGCGCCTGGGCGGAGGCGCGCACCGACGCATCGTGACAGAGGATCTCCACACGCTCGTACTGCGCGAGGATCCGGGCAATCTCCGCGTACACCCACGGGATCGGCCCGAGCTTGCCTGGCCAGTCCGGCTCGTGATGCGGCCAGGCGATCCAGGTGGCGTCGTGGCGGGACCACTCGGGAGGGAAGGTGAAGTTGGG
>JALYXJ010000104.1 GCA_030947165.1 Gemmatimonadota bacterium | reverse complement strand
ATTCCCGTCGGCCATCGTCGCATCCAGCAGCGCGGCATCGCGCGGGCAATCGACGCCCGACACGAGCGACGTGGCCACGGTGCCCATTCCCAGCTCGCCGACGTCGAACGAGTTGCGGAAGTACCATCCCGCGCCAGGGTCGCCATAGGGCACCACCATCTCGGACAGCGCTCCGCGGTACATCACGCTCCGCACGCGGGTGCCGTCGTCGAATCCCACCGCATAGAGCACGAGTCCCTCGCGCGGCCTCAGCGCGACGCGAAAGCGCCAGCGCCGCCAGCTCACGCCGTGGGCGTCGACCCGTGGTGCGGCGCCGGCCCACGCGGCGTTCGACCATGAGGCGGTCGGACCGTCGGGGGTCACCGGTGGAGGAAGTGGCCGCCACGCATCGCGCTCGCTCGCGGCATCGGGCACCGGCACAGTTGGCGTGTCGTCCACGTGGACGACGCGCCGCGCCGTGAGGTCCACCAGCACGACGAGCCCCTCGACCGGTCGCGCTATCTCGTTGTCGCCCGCCGCGCGCATGTACGTGAGGGTGCGCACGCGCCGACCGCGCGCCGGATCGTCGTCGCCGAAATCGCCGGCGCTCCACGTGAACACAGCCACGGCATCGGGCGTCGTACCTCGGCGCGCGACGGCTGCGCGCCACTCGGTGCTTGCTCGCGTGAGCGACTCCGCGAGCGCGCCGTCCACGCCATCGAGCGCCGGCTGAACACCCTGCACCTCGTGCCAGCCGCGGAGCACGCGCGCGTCGACGTCGAGCACTGCTTCGCCGGTGACGTTGCGGCGAGCGTCGTACAGCACCGCGAACGCTTCCCGGGGCGTGCGGATGCCGCCGAGCACGTCGGCCTTCCGCGGCTCGTTGAGATCGAGGAGCATCACGCGACGGTCGGCGGTGAGCAGGCCCGCGTCGCGAAGCACGGCCCGCGCGGTCCGCATCTCGCCCGCGTCGAGCGGATCGAGCGGGTGCCGGGCGCTCCCGGTCTCGCGGCAGGCGAGCAGCTGCAACGGCAGCACCAACATGCCAGTTGCGGTGCACCGCCTCACGAAGGCGCGACGCGGCGACATCACGAGTACGTCGATTCGTGTGGGATGCGCCGATCTCCGGTGCGGGTGGCGGCTGAGCGATTCTACGCGATCGAGGCACCAACGCCAGTGGCGATCGCCTCCCCTTGCGCCACCCGACGGCCGCTGCCATACTGGTAACTAAATGGTTACCACTCGCCGCCGCCAACGCGACCGTCAGCTCGACGCCACTTTCGGGGCGCTCGCCGATCCGACTCGCCGCCGTATCCTCGACCGCCTGACTCGCGGCGACGCGACGGTCGGCGAGCTCGCCGAGCCGTTCGACATGACGCGGCCCGCCATCTCGAAGCATCTCGACGTGCTCGAGCGCGCCGGCCTCGTGCATCGCATCCCCGACGGCCGAGTGAATCGCTGCCGGTTCGACGGCGCGCCGTTGAGCGACGCCGTCGCACTGATGGAGCGCTACGAGCAATACTGGAACGGCCAGCTCGATGCACTGAAGCATTACCTCGAACGGGAGACGCAGTGATGAGCCCAACGAAAGCAGCGCCACGACAGCTCCGCCTCGAGCGCGTGATCCGCACCGACCGCGAGCGTGCCTTTGCCGCCTGGACGCGGCCGGAGCTCCTGCGGCAATGGTCGGCGCCGGAGGGCATGACGATCGAGGAGGGCGGCGAGCTCTATCTCCGCGTCGGCGGGCGCTGGCGCGTAGTGATGCTCGAGCCGACTGGCACGCGCCATGAGGCGTTCGGGACCTATCGCGAGATCACGCCGCCCGAGCGACTCGTCTACACACACCAGTGGCGGCAGGGCAGCGGCAGCTCACCCGAGACGACGCTCACCGTGGAGTTCCTCGAGGTCGACGGCGGCACGCGTGTCGTGCTCACGCAGGTAGGTTTCACCTCGCCGGAGAGCCGCAATGGCCACGTCGAAGGTTGGAGCAGCTCCCTCGATCAGCTCGAGCGGCTGTTCGCGGAGGGCGCATGAGCGCGATCGCGAATCTCCGGCATCAAACGGACATCACCCGGATTGTCGTGCGCCTCAATTCGGACGGCATCTCGCACGACGACAGTCTCGTCCGGCCGCACCCTGGCGGCAACTGCTTCAACTGGGTGCTCGGCCATCTGGTCGCGATCTACGGGGAAGCCATGCCGTTGCTCGGCCAGCAGCCGGTGCAACCGCGCGAGGAGCTGTCGCACTATCAGCGCGGCGCGGCGCCAATTACGAATGCGGCCGAGGCGATCCGGATCGAGGATCTGCAGCGCTGGTGGGCGGAGTCGTGCGCACGCTTCGATGCGGGGCTGGCCACGCTGACCGAGGATCGGCTCGCCGAACGCGCGCCCTTCAGCCCGAGCAACGATCCGAACGAGACGGTCGGCTCGCTGCTCGCCACGTTGGTGCACCACCAGGCGTATCATTCCGGTCAGCTCGGCGTGCTGCGCCGGGTCGCTGGAAAACCGGGAGCGATCAAGTGAGGCAGCCACGCCGATGATGCCGTCGCGTTCATTCCGACTGCTCATCGTCCTGGTGCCGCTGCTGGCCGCGTGCGGGGATACACCGCCGGCGCACCCAACGGTGGTCGGCCCCGCTCCCGACTCCTTTCGCGTTGCCTTCACCACGAGCCGCGGCACCTTTGTCGTCGAGGCGAGGCGCGCGTGGGCGCCCAACGGAGTGGATCGCTTTTACCAACTGGCGGGTGAAGGCTTCTTCGACGAGAATCGGTTCTATCGCGTGCTGCCGGGCTTCATCGCGCAGTTCGGCGCCAACGACGACAAGACGCGCAACGAGCAGTGGGAGGCCAAGCCGATCCCCGACGACCCCGCGCGGCAGAAGAACCGGCGCGGCACGATCAGCTTCGCGAACGTCGGACCTGGCACGCGGACCCACCAGCTCTTCATCAACCTGAAGGACAACGCCAGCCTGGACGCTCAGGGCTTCGCCCCGGTCGGTCGCGTCGTCGAAGGCATGGCGGTCGCCGATTCGCTCTACGACGAATACGGCGAGATTCCGAAATACCAGCTCATCGCGACCCTGGGGAACAAGTATCTGGCGCGCATGTTCCCGAAGCTCGACTACATCACGAGCGCGCGGATCATCGGGTCGAACGCGGCGGTGAAGAAGTAGCCGTCCGCACGGTCGACGGGCCGCCCTATCGAGGAACGCGGCTTACACGCGAAACGGCGGGGGAACGCGGCTCTGCGCGGATGACGCGGATACGGCAGATCGTCCCTGCGAGGGAGCTGATTTCCAAGCACCTGCCGGCGCCGTAAGCGAGAAAATGAAATACTTTGGGGTCGACGGGAGGCGATAAGGCGCCGGGCAGCCAGTTCTTGATTGCCGTTCGCCGTTCCCTCGGTGTGCTCTGTGCCCTCTGTGGTTTGTTCAATCAAGAGCAATAGAAAACCACAGAGAACACAGAGAGCACAGAGAAGAAAGCAGGGCTCGACGGGACGCCGCTCGGCGCCGGTGCCATACCGATGTGCTTATCCGCGCAAATCCGCGTGATCCGCGTTCCCTCGGGGTTCGCCGTGTGATCCGCGCTCCCTCGGGTTCGCCATGTGATCAGCGTTCCTCCGCCAGAGCGGCCGCTCTTGACGCTCGTGCTTACCGCTGCCCACGTTCCTTCGCCGCCGCAAGCCAGGGAGATCCCATTCGTCGATCAGCGCCCCGACCACCGTCCATCAGCCGACATTTCCTGCTGCTCGCGGCCGTCGTGGCCCTGGCCGGATGTGACCGTTCCTCTCCGCCGCATGCGACCGCGTCCGTGCCGGACGAGCCGTCGCCCACCTTCCGAAACGTCGCTGCGCCCACGTCCTACGTCGGCGACGCGAGCTGCGCGAGCTGTCACGCGCGCGAAGCGTCCGTCTACCGCCGGCACGCCATGGCGCAGTCGTTCCATCCGTGGACGCCGGCCACCCGCGTCGAGACGTCGCTCCAAAAGCCGCTTCACAACGCACCAACCGGGTTCGACTACACCGTCGTCGACTCTGGCGGCCACCTCTATCAGGTCGAGTCGCTGACAGGCGCCGACGGGCGGCGCGTGCACCAGCTCACGCGACGCATGGACTACGTGATGGGCAGCGGACAGGTCGCCCGCACCTACTTCACGGAGGAGAATGGTCGGCTCTTTCAGCTCCCGCTCACCTGGTACCGCGAGCACGGCTGGGACTTCAGCCCGGGTTATCAGATCAACAATGCCCGCTTCGATCGACTGCTAACCGACCGATGCGTCGCCTGTCACGCCAGCTATCCACGACCGATTCCCCACCTCGAGGGAAAGTTCGCCGAGCTGCGCGACGGCATCGGCTGCGAGCGGTGTCACGGTCCGGGCGCACTCCACGGTGCAGAGCGCCGCCCGGGGGTCGCGCGCGACAGCAGCATCGATCGCAGCATCGTGAATCCCGCGCGCCTGCCGCTCGAGCGACGGATGGACGTGTGCGAGCAGTGCCACGTCCACACCGCCGTCACCGTGCTCCGTGAGGGGAAGAACGACTTCAGCTACATGCCGTCGCAGCCCCTGCGCGATCAGTTCGCCTTCTTTAAGGTGTCGGGCAGCATCGATCTCGTCTCGCACGCCGACCGCCTCCGACAGAGCCGGTGCTTCGCCGCGACGCGCACCTCTTCGCGGCCGCTCGAGTGCGCGACCTGTCACAACCCGCACCAGCCACCGGCCGACGCCCAGACGCGCAGTCAGCCCTGTCTGAGTTGCCATGCGCCCGCGGTTCTTCAACAGCGCCTTGCACGCTCGACCTCGCGCGCCGACCACACGGCGGCCGCGAATTGCGTGAGCTGCCACATGCCCCGCGTGCAGGAGCGCCCGGTGCTGCACGGCGCCTTCACCGACCACTGGATTCGCATCGCGACGCCGACCTCTGGGCGCCCCGTGGCTCGCGCCTATGTCGGTGGTCCGATCGATCCGTACTTCGACCGCGACCGCACCGGCCCCGAGGCGAAGGTCTATCAGGGCATGGGCGAGGTCGTGTACGCCACCTTGGCGAATGACAGCCGCGTGCTCGCCGACGGCGCCGCGGCGCTGGATGCCGCGCTCGGGACGGACACCACTCGCGGCGACGCCCGCTTCCTCCTCGGCGTCGCCTATCAATCGCTCGACCTCACCGACCTCGCCATCCCCTCGCTGGAGCGCGCCGTTCGCATCGACTCCGGCCGTCCCGATCGACTGCGCGCCCTCGCTGGCGCGTACGAGCGTGCGGGACGCCCGGCGGCGGTCGTCGAGCATCTCTATCAGCGCGCGCTCGCCCTGCAGCCGGCGTTGGCCTGGATCCGCGCCGACTACGCCGGTTTCCTGCGACGGCAGGGCCGCCGCGCCGATGCGATCACGAACTACCGGAGCGCTCTCGCCGAGGAGCCCAGCCTGGCCGCGGCATGGTTCGATCTCGGCACCCTGCTGGTCGAAGAAGGGAAGGGGCGCGGAGCATCCGACGCATTCCGGAGTGCCGTGCGTCGTGATCCGTCACTCTCGGAGGCGCTCTCGCCGCTGCTCGA
>JALYXJ010000088.1 GCA_030947165.1 Gemmatimonadota bacterium | reverse complement strand
CCTGGACGTCGCTCGCCTACGGCGACGACGCCGAGCTGGCACGAGAGGTCATCCGCCAGGATCTCGCGTCCGCGCGACCTGTCGGCGTGTCGGCGCGGACCTGGGAGCACACGGTGCGCATTCGCGACGGCTCGCAACGGCTCTGGTCGTTCCACGCCGCGCGTCTGGGGCGTATGTCCGACGGTCGCGCGTTGCGCCTCGTCGCTGCCGTCGACGTGACCGACATGAGTCGCATGGTGGAGAACGAACGGACCCTCCGTGCGGAGGCGGAAGAGGCGAACATGGCGAAGATGCAGTTCCTGGCCACGATGAGCCACGAGCTGCGCACGCCGTTGAACGCCATCGGCGGCCATGTGCAGCTCATCGAGCTCGGCATCCTGGGCCCCGTCACCGACAGGCAGGCGGAGGCCCTCCGCCGCGTGCGGCGCGCCGAGTCACATCTGCTCGGCCTGATCAACGACGTACTCAACTTCGCGAAGATCGAGGCCGGGCACGTGACGTTCGACCTGGAGCCGACGACGATCGGCGCCCTGTTCGAGGAGATGGATTCGCTGATTGCGCCGCAGGTGGCGGCCAAGGGCCTCACCTATTCGCGGCCCACCCGCTGCGACGACCTGCGCGTCGTCGCGGATCTGGACAAGGCACGGCAAGTGCTGCTCAACCTGCTCTCCAATGCGGTGAAGTTCACGAACCCGGGGGGCAGCATCACGGTGGACTGCGAGGGAAAGGCGCGGACGGTCGACATCCACGTGACCGACACCGGCGTGGGCGTGGCGTCGGACGCGCTCGTGTCCATCTTCGAGCCGTTCGTGCAGGTGCGGCCGGACTACACGGCCACGAACGAAGGCACGGGCCTCGGTCTCGCCATCAGCCGCGATCTCGCCCGCGCGATGAACGGCGACCTCTCGGCGCGGAGCGTGACGGGCGAGGGATCGACCTTCACCCTCACGCTACCCGTCGCCGACTGACGACCGTGCGCATCCCACGCGTGGAGCTCGTCGTGGATCCGGCGACGCTCGCGAAGAGCTCGCGCGGCACGATCACCGGCGCCGTCTGGCTGCGCGACGGCGATGCCGACACCCAGGCGGACTTTCCCGAGGTCGGCTGGTCGGACTCGGTCGTGGCCGTGCTGGCCGGCTGGCTTCCCGAGCTCCAGCGCCTCGCGCGCACGATCCCCGCCACGGACGCGAGCGCCGACTGCCGCTTCATCGACGGCCCATATCTCATGAGGGTGCGCGTCGAGCGGCCAGGGCTGTGGGGTCTGGGCTGCGTGGAGCAGCGCACGCACGGCACGCCGAGCGACGGCCCGGAATGGCGCACCGACTCCGCCGTCTTCCTCGCCAGCGTGACCCGCGCCGCGACGACCGTGCTCGGCGTGTGCGACGTGAGAGGGTGGTGGAGTACGGACACCGAGTCGCTCAGGCGGGCGATCGAGTCGGGACAAAGGAGCCACTGAAGTACGCGGGTAGACCGATACCTGGTACTCGGAATGGCATTCACGCCATCACGCCGCTTCCGCCACGCTCGCCTCGACTTCCGCCTCGTAGTCCTCCGTCCTTCGCACCGCGCGCATCACCGTGCTCCCCGCCGCGAACGCGCCGAGGAGGATGTAGATGTAGAAGGTGTAGAAGCGCCACCACACGAGCGCGGCGGCGAAGAGGCTGACGGGGATCTCGCTGCCCAGCGCGGCGCGGAAGGCCACCTCCACCGCCCCGCCGCCGCCGGGGACGGGGACGACCGCGGCCCCATACAGAAAGCCGAGCGGCCAGAGGGCGAGCGGTGCGAGCGGTGCCGCGGGCGCGCTGGTGAGGACGAGCGCGGGAAGCACAGTCAGTCGAATGGCCACGTGCACCACCGACGCACAAAACGCGGCAATGGCCGGCCGGCGATTCACTCGCTCCACGGAATCGATCGTGGACCTCAGCCTCCGCAGCGCGCGCTGCACGGTCCGCCATCGGCCAGCGTTGAGGCGAAGGCGCCGTGCCCAGCGCGGCGGTGGACCATTGGCGTTGCGCCGCGAGAGAAAGAGCGCCAGCGCGCCGATGCCCAGGATGACCAACGCATACGTCCCCACCAGACCCACCAGCGTCATCACGACCGCGCCGGCATGTCGGAACACGATGGCCACGACGAACACGACCGCCGCGAGCGAGAACACCTCGAGAAACAGCTCGGCGTAGAGGATCACGAGCACGCTCGCCGACGCGAGCCCCGACTCGGCGAGGATGAAGAAGCGCGCCGGCTCGGCACCGCTGCGGGCGGGGGTGATGGCCGCGCCGAAGTCACCGCCCAGACAGGTGCGGACGGCTGTGCCGAGCGAGAGGCGTATGCCCGCAGCGCGGGCGCTCCAGCGAATCTTGAGCGCGCGCGCGAGCACCTCGATCGCCACGGCCAGCAGCGCGAGCAGATGCGCCCGCGGCGGCAGCAGCAGCGATGTCCCCTGCTGCGACCACCCCACGATCATGTAGATCGAGACTCCGATCGTCGCGGCGAAGGAGAGCACCGTGAGCAGCCAGCGCGTCGGAGTCATGAGGTTGGCGAGCTCGGCTTCGACGCAAGGCATACGGTGTCTTTCAGGATCACGTTGGAGTTTCGGCTGATTTTTTGCCTTTTTTAGCGCGCATGAGCCCAAGGGAATTCTCAACAACTCTACGACGCACGTCCTCCATCCGTCACGGACGTCAGCGCACGCTCGACCTCGTGCGTGGACGCGACACGGTGCCAGCCCTCTGGCTCACCCCGGAGACCGACCGGCCAACGCCGGCCGTGCTGCTGCTGCACGGATTCTCCTCGAGCAAAGAGCGCATGGCACAGTCGGTGGGTCGGGCGCTGCTCGAGCGCGGAGTGGCATCGCTGGCGCTCGATCTGCCCTTCCACGGCGCGCGCGAGATGGGCGAGCTGCCGAAGAACCCGCTCGCGCTCGTCGGCGCGTGGAAGGCGGCCGTCTCGGAGGCCCGGGGTGCCGTCACCTGGCTGCTCGCGCAGCCCGAGGTCGATCCCGCCCGCATCGGCGTCGTCGGCTATTCGCTCGGTGGCTTTCTCGCGCTCATGACCGCGGCGGAGGACGAGCGGCTACGCGTGGTGACGCTCGCGGCGGCCGGCGACCTGCCGGATCGGACACCGTACGCGGCACTCGTGCGCGGCCTGGTGGATCCGCTGCGTGCGGCGCGCCGGCTCGACGGACGCCCGCTCCTGCTCGTCAACGGGCGGCGCGACATGACGACGCGGGCGGCCCAGGCGGAGCGGTTGTTTGGGGCGGCGTCGGAGCCGAAGACGATGGTGTGGTACGATGGAGGACACTGGCCGCCGCAGAGCGCAATCGATCAGGCGGCCGAGTGGACGGCGTCGCGGCTGCTCGAGAGCAAGGCGCGGGCGAGGCAGGCGGGATGACGGTAGGGATCGCGAACATCACCGCGATGCTAGTCACACGGCTCGGGCATAGACCTCGATCCACGGCGCCAGCGCCTTGTCACCGCGCGACGCTCGCGCCGCGACGCCGACCATTCGCTTGACCACGCGCTCCTCGATCGCCGCCCATGGCCGCGTCCAGCGGTCGGCGATCGGCACGAGCACGTCGCCCACCACGCGCTCCACGCGGAAGCCGAGCCGCGCCACCAGCCGTGTCGTCGAGCGGGGGGTGAAGCCGAAGCGATAGGGGAAGGCGAGCAGATTGTTCTGCGCCAGCCACTCGCGCGCGATCGACGCGAACGGCGTGGCGAGCAGAGAGCGCATCGCGGCGTAGCATGCGCCGTTCGGCACGCGGAGCGCCAGCATCCCACCGGGTGCGAGATGCGCCCGGGCTGCCCGGATGGCCGACGCCGGATCGGCGAGCTGGTCGAGACAGTTCCAGATCGCCAGCACGTCGGCGCGCCGATCGTCGTCGAGCGATTCGATGGCACCATCGTGCACCTCGAAGCCGAGCGAGCGGGTGAACCGATTCGCGCAGGCGTTGACATCCACGCCAGCGAACTGCCAACCCGCGTCGCGCGCCGCGGCGAGGAAGGCGCCCACGTAGCTCCCGACCTCGACCCCCGAGCCCCGACGGCCGAAGGCGGCGGTGAGACGCGCCGCCTGTGCGGTGTAGGAAGCGCGCTGGGTGGCGTGCAGGG
>JALYXJ010000076.1 GCA_030947165.1 Gemmatimonadota bacterium | reverse complement strand
CCCCCCCCCCGCCCCCGTAACCAACGTGCTCAAGTATCGAGATGCCGTTCAATAAGAAGATCAGCGAGACGCTTATTGCTGGAATCTTACAGCCTACGGCGTCAGTTGAACTGAACAACGTTCGCCGTCGCTCTTCCGACGTTTGGAGTGCAGCCTCGCCGCTACACTCGCGTACCCCCTAACAGCTTGTCTAGCGTAATCGGCAGCTCCCTCACCCTCACTCCTGAAGCGTTGTAAACCGCGTTCGCCACCGCCGCCGCCACCCCCGTGATCCCGATCTCCCCGACTCCCTTCACCCCGATCGGGTTCACGTACGGATCCACTTCATCCACGAACGTCACGTCGAGCTGCCCGATGTCCGCGTGCACCGGCACGTGATACTCGGCGAGATCGGCGTTGATGTACCGACCCGTGCGCGGGTCGACGAGCGTCTCCTCCTCGAGCGCCATGCCGATCCCCCAGACGATCCCGCCCTGAAGCTGGCTGCGAGCCGTCTTGGGGTTGAGGATCTTGCCGGCGGCATACGCGGCGACAATCCGTGGGATGCGGATCTCACCGAGCTCGCGATCGATCCGCGCCTCCACGAAGACGGCGCCGAACGCGTGCGACGACCGGGCGCCGCCACCCATCGGCGCGCCCGGGTTCGAGTCGACAGTCACGGTCAGCGTCCGCCCCGGCTGCCGGGCGAGGAAGGCAACGAGCGACGCATTGTCGGTCACGCCCTGATCGGTGAGCTGCTTGCGCAGCGCCGAACACGCCTCGAACACCGCACTCCCCGTCGACGCAGCGGTCATGGACCCGCCGCTCACGGGGCTCGGCGGCATGCGCGAATCGCCGAGCTCGAACCGCACCTGCTCCGGTGCGAGGCCGAGCGCGTCGGCGGCGATCTGCGTCATGATCGTGTAGGTGCCCGTGCCGAGGTCCTGCGACGCCGTCTGCACGAGCGCGCGCACCGTGTTCGACCCGTCGAGCGTCAGCCGCGCCGACGCGGAAGCGGGCAGCCGGTACGTCGGGTACGTCGCCGTCGCCATGCCGTAGCCCACGAGCACGTTGCCGTCCCGCATGGAGCCCGGCTCGCGCGACCGCTTCGACCAGCCGAATCGCTCGGCGCCGATGCGATAACATTCGCGCAGCGACTTGCTGCTCCATTCCCTGCCCGACTCCGGATCCTTCTCCGCGTAGTTCTTCAGTCGGAGCTCCACCGGATCCATCCCGAGTGACAGCGCCAGCTCGTCCATCGCGCTCTCGATCGCGAACGTGCCGGGCGCCTCGCCCGGCGCGCGCTGGAAGGTGGGCGCGCCGAGGTCGAGCTTCACCAGACGATGCGTCGTCTCGATGTTCGGCGACTCGTAGAGCATGCGCGTCACGTTGGCGCATGGCTCGACGTAGTCCTCGTACTTCGACGTGTGCGATACGCTGTCGTGCTTCACGGCCGTGAGCGTGCCATCGCGCTTGGCGCCGAGCTGCACGTGCTGGGACGTCTGCGGTCGGCCACCCACCGGCCCGAACATCTGCTTGCGCGAGAGGACGAGCTTGACCGGCCGGTTGACCGCCCGCGCCGCCATCGCCGCGAGCGGCACGTGCGACCACATGAGTCCCTTGCAGCCGAAGCCGCCGCCCACGAAGTGCGTCACGACGCGCACGTTCGCCGGGTCCACGCCGATCGTGCCAGCCAGCACGTCACGGTCGCCCATCACGTACTGTGTCGCGTCGTACACCGTGAGCTTGTCGCCCTCCCATACGGCTGTGGTGGCGTGCGGCTCCATCGGATTGTGGTTCTCGATCGGCGTCGAGTACTTCGCGTCGATGCGCACGTCGGCGGCGGCGAGCCCCGTAGCCGTATCGCCCTTCTTCGTGTCGGGCCGGCCACCCATGCCCGGTGGAGGGGTGTAGCCACTCCCCTTCGCCTTCTCCATGTCCAGCGTGGGCTTGTTCGTCGTGTACTTCACCTTCACCAGCGCGGCCGCATCCGTCGCGCGCTCCAGCGTGTCGGCGATGACGAGCGCGATCGGCTGCCCGTTGTACATCACCCGGTCGTCCTGCATCAGGGAGAGGGCTTTGGTGACGAGCATGCCCTGGCCCTTTCCCGTGAGCTTCTCCGTATTCCGGTGCGTCATGACGCGCAGCACACCAGGCGCCTGCTCGGCAGCCGTCGTATCGATGCTGGTGATGCGGCCACTGGCCACGCTGCTCTGCACGATCACGGCGTGCGCCATGTTGGCGGCCGGGAACTCGGCGGAGTATCGCGCGCCACCGGTGACCTTGAGGCGTCCGTCCACTCTATCGAGTGGTGCGCCGACGGAGGGCGACACGCCGGTCACGATCTCCTTTGCCTTCTGATACATGGTCATGGTCAGCCCATCGTGGCAGCCGTGGTGAGCGCGCGCACCATCGTGCGCTTCGCGAGCTCGATCTTGAACGCGTTCTCCTTGTGCGGCACGGCGCTCTTCAATTCTGCCTCGGCGGCGGCGCGGAAGTTCGCCGGCGTGGGCTCCTTGCCCACGAGTGCCGCTTCGGCAAACCGCGAGCGCCAGGGTTTGGTGCCGACCCCGCCGAGTGCCACGCGCGCGTTGCGGATGCGGCCGCCGTCGAGGTCGAGCGCCACCGCCGCCGACGCGAGCGCGAACGCATACGACGCACGATCTCGCACCTTGCGATAGTGCGAGCGCCGCGCCCATGGCAACGGCGGAATCTCCACCGCCGTGATCATCTCGCCGTGTTGCAGCACCGACTCGCGCTCGGGATGCGCTCCCGGGGTGACGTGAAAGTCGACGAGCGGAATGGTGCGCTCGCCGCGCGGGCCGCGAACGTGCACGATGGCGTCGAGCGCGACCATCGCCACCGGCATGTCGCCCGGACTGGTCGCGATGCACTGGCTGCTCGTGCCGAGCACGGCGTGGATTCTGTTATGTCCCTCGATCGCCGAGCAGCCGGAGCCCGGCTCGCGCTTGTTGCAGGGCATGGCGGTGTCGCGGAAGTAGTAGCAGCGCGTGCGCTGCATGAGATTTCCGCCGACTGTCGCCATGTTGCGGATCTGCCCCGAGGCGCCGGAGAGCAGCGCTTCGGAGAGCACGGGGAACTGCTCCTTCACCGTGGTGGTCCACGCGAGGTCGCTGTTGCGCACCAGCGCTCCAATGCGGAGCCCACCGGTGGGAGTGGCCGCGACGGTCTCCAGTGACTTGTCGCGCCGAGCGAGGGTGTTGATGTCGATCAGCCGGCGCGGCGTCTCGACGTTGAGCTTCATCAGGTCGACGAGCGTCGTGCCCCCGGCGATGAAGCGGGCGTCCGCGTTGGCGGAGACGATCCCGGTCGCCTCGGCGACGTCCTGCGCCTGGAGATAGTTGAAGGGTCGCATGGTCTCAGCCTCTCGCGTTGGCGCGGACGTCCTGAATGGCGGCGACGATGCCCGGATACGCGCCGCAGCGGCAGAGATTCCCGCTCATGCATTCCTTCACGTCGGCGTCCGACGCGCCGCACGGCTCCTTGAGCAGGGCCGTGGCCGACATGATCTGCCCTGAGGTGCAGTAGCCGCACTGGAAGCCGTCGTGCGTGATGAAGGCTGCCTGCATCGGATGCAGCGTGTCGCCCTGCGCGAGCCCCTCTACCGTGGTGATCTCGTCGCCCTGGTGCATGACGGCGAAGGTGAGGCAGGAGAGCTGACGCCGGCCGTTCACATGGACCGTACATGCCCCACACTGCCCGTGATCACATCCCTTCTTGGTGCCGGTGAGCCCCGCATACTCGCGCAGGGCGTCGAGCAGCGTGACGCGAGGCTCGATCGTCATTGGCACCGGGCGTCCGTTCACGCGCAGCGTCACGTTCGCCGCCATGACGTCGGGATGATCCGGCATGGGCGACGCGAGACGTTCGGCCACCGGCTCCGCTTTCGCCGCGAGCGGTGCCGCCGCGAGCGCGAGCGCGGCCGCCAGGGCGGTCGTGACGAACTCCCGGCGCGACGGCATGAGCGGCGACCTCGAGTCGGTGTTCTCTCGTGCACAGGGCGGGAGCGCAAAGGACGATTCTCCCGCCGTCCGCGGGGCGACGGCGTCGTCCGCGCGGCGTGGCGCGAGGGCCGTGAGCGCGTCGAGCAGCTCGTCGGTGCGCGGAGTGATGCCGACGGCGCCGTCAAGCCGCCAGACGATCATCCCCTGCGCATCGATGACGAACAGCGCCTGTCCGCCGTGCACGTCGTAGCGCTGGGCCACGGCACCGTTCGGATCGAGATCGGCGAGCAGCGGCACGCGCACCGCATCGTCGGCGAAGGCGAGCTGGCACCACATCCCGTCCATCGAGATGCCGAGCAACTCGGCACTCACGCCGGGCACCTGCCGCACCAGCCAGTTGAAGTGCGCGAGCTGGTCGGCGCGGGAGGGATCCCAGTCCGGCGGATAGAACGCCAGGATCACCGGCTGGCCACGGAGATCACTGAGCACGACGCGTCGACCGGAAGCGTCGGAGAGCTCGAAGTCGGGAGCCGGCGAACCGACATCGACCGGCGCGCGAGTAGCAGGCATCATCATCCTCGAGAGAGCGGATGACTTGATGCTACCGCGGAATGGGGCGCGGAGCCAGAGTCCGTGGTGGGATGGGCTCGCTTGCTGACTCACTTGGAGCCGCGATGCCGTTCGATGCAGAGATCAGCGAAGGCTTGTCGCTTGACAGCTCATCACTGACGGCGTCTTCTGCACTGGCTTCCGGGCTTATCGCTCATCGCTCGCCCTCAACCGCTTGGAAGCCGGACTGTGAATGTCGCCCCCTCCCCCACGACACTCTCCACCGTCAACCCGCACCCCATCGACTCCGCCAGCTGTCGCGCGATCGGCAACCCGAGCCCCGCGCCGTCGTGCGCTCGGCGCTCGCTCATCTCCGCCTGGCTGAACGGCTCGAAGATCGACGCGTGCAGCTCGGCGGGGATGCCGCATCCGGTATCGCGCACCTCGATGCCCGCCGGAGTATCGTCGCCGTCGCGGCCGCGCACGGTGATGGTCACGCCGCCCCGATGCGTGAACTTCACCCCATTGCAGATGAGCTTCCGCAGCAGCCGCGAAAGGCGGGCGGCGTCGAGCTCCACGGTGCCCTGGGCTTCGATGACGACGTCGATCGTCAGCCCTTTCGCCGCCGCAGCGGCGGCGCGGGATCTCACTGCCTCACGGACGACGGCGCCGACGTCGACCGATGCGAGGAGAATCGGCTCGCTCGGGCCGCCATTGCCGATGTCGAACAGGTCTTCGACCAGGTCGAGCAGGCGTTCCCCGCTCACGCGAATGCGCTCGATCATCTCGAGATCGGCGGCGCTCTGATTGCCGGCGCGATTGCGCTTCAGCACCCCGGAGAAGCCGATCACCGAGTTCAGCGGCGTGCGGAGCTCGTGCCCCAGGCGTGAGAGGATCTCCCGCTTGGCGTGACGCAGCAGCTTGGCCTTCTGCGCACGGCTCACGCGAGCCCCCTGGATGGCGCCGCGCCGCCGACCGCCGACTTCCGAGTTCCTGGCGATGCGAGTGTCATGGCCGATGGGAGGGGTGAGTTGAGCGGAAACTCTACAGCACCAAGTATCGGCCCGTCGGTATGACAGAACCGCTCTATTTTTATGACAGACCCGTCATCAATGCCCTGCAGCCGCTCTAGTGGCCCTCCCGGTGCCCGGCGGTGCCGAGCCGGCGACGAATCTCGCCGACGACTCGCTCGGCCAGGGCGGCCATTCTGGTCCGTGATGCGTCTCCGGCGCCGCTGGGCGACTCCGCGGCCGCGCGGCGCCTGGCGTAGTGCACGAAGGAAGCGAGGAGCGTGATCGGCAATCCGATCGCCATCGCGACGACCAGCGCCGTCAGCACCCAGTCCGGCAATCCGAGCATGGCCACCGCCGTGCGCGCCGCGAGCGCGATGGCGAGGGCGGCGATGACGTACACGGCCATCGTCTTGCCGAGCGCCAGCTGGAGAAGCAGGGTGGCGGGGATGTCCACCGACTGCCGCCCGCGTTGCACCGCCGAGCTCTCGAGCACCTGCACGAGCTGCTCGGCAGTCTTGGGACGATCCCACGGCTTCTTCCGAAGGCAGCGCATGACCAGCGCGGCGAGCTCCCGCGGGAGGTCGGCACGGAGCTCGGTCACTGGCGCGGGGGTCTGCGTCCTCTGCGCCTTGAGTATCCGCTGCGGTGGCATGCCCACGAACGGCGGCTGGCCGGTGAGCATCTCGTACGCCACGCAGCCGAAGGAGTAGATGTCGGCGCGCTGATCGATCGCCGGATCGCCGGCCGCCTGCTCCGGCGCGATGTACTCGGGTGTACCGACCGTGGTGCCGTTCGCCGTGAGCGTCATGCTCATGGACTGTCCGCCAGTGCAATTGGCAATCGCCTTTGCGATGCCGAAGTCGGTCACGAGGGCGCCGCCGCCGCTCAGGAGAATGTTTTCAGGCTTGATGTCCCGATGAACGACGCCGTGGGCATGCGCGTACGCGAGCGCCTTCGCGACGTCGAGCATGATGGCGACCGCTTCACGCACGGAAAGCGCACCCGCGTCGCGGAGCCGGGTGCGGAGCGAGCTGCCCGCCACGAATGGCATCGTGTAATACGGGACCCCCGAGCTCTCGCCGGTGGTGAGCAGGGGCACGATGTTCGGGTGCTGCAGGCTCGAGGCGAGGCGGATCTCGCGCCGGAAGCGCTCCATGTTCACGACGTCCACGACGTCGGGTGGGAGCACCTTCACCACGACGCTGCGGCCGAGGGCCGTCTCCGTCGCCGCGAAGATGCGGCTCATGCCGCCCCCACCCAGCTCGTGATCGAGCGCGTAGGCGGCACCGAGTGTGCCCTGGAGCTGGTCGCGCAATTCCATGATGCTCGCCTCCTCCCCCGGTCGCCGGATTAACTTCAGGGCGCGTTCCCCGATTGGCTCCTGCCCATACGATACCATGTCCGACGACAACGGCAACGTGCTCACCCAGATCGCGCCCGGCTCCATCCGCCGGATCCACCTCGTCGGCGTGGCCGGCACGGGGATGGGCTCGTTCGCCGGCATGCTCAAGGCGGCGGGCTACGAGGTGACGGGAAGCGACGAGAAGGTCTATCCCCCCATGAGCGACATGCTCGCCGCCTGGGGGGTGGACGTGATGACGCCGTACGCCCCGGAGAATCTCGCCGCCGCGCGCCCCGACCTGGTGATCATCGGCAACGTGATCCGCCGCGTGAATCCGGAGGCGACTGCGGCGCGCGAGCGCGGGATTCCGCAGATGAGCTTCCCCGCCGCCTTCGGCTCACTCGTCCTCGAGGGGAAGCACAGTGTGGTGATCGTCGGCACCCACGGCAAGACGACGACGTCGGCGCTGATGGCGCACGTGCTCGTGTCGGCCGGTGTCGACCCGACGTTCCTCGTGGGCGGCGTGACGCTCAATTACGCCGGCAACTTTCGCAATGGGAAGGGTCCGCACGTGGTGGTCGAAGGTGACGAGTACGACACGGCCTACTTCGACAAGGGACCGAAGTTTCTGCACTACCGCGCGCGCACCGCGATGCTCACCAGCGTGGAGTTCGATCACGCCGACATCTACCGCGACATGGCGCACTACGAGTCGGCGTACGAGAAGTTCGCGGCGTCGTTGCCCGAGGACGGCTTTCTGGCCGTGGCGGCGTCGTACCCGAACGCGGTGGCGATCGCGCACCGTGCCTCGAAGGCATTCGTGGCCACCTACGCCGGCCAGGGCGACGCCGACTACACGACGGAGCATCTGCGCTTCGGACCGGAGGGAGCGCGCTTCATCATCCGCGAGCCGCGCGGCAAGGTGGGCGAGTTCCTGCTGCCCATGTCCGGACACCACAACGTGGAGAACGCGCTCGGCGTCTATGCAATCGCGCGAGCGCTCGGGCTGAGCGCCGATCAGATTCGCGAGGGTCTCGCATCATTCACCGGCGTGAAGCGCCGGCAGGAGATCCGCGGCGAGATCGGCGGCGTGCTCGTGATCGACGACTTCGCGCATCATCCGACGGCCGTGCGCGAGACGATCACGGCCATCCGGCTTCGCTATCCCGACCGGCGGCTGTGGGCGATCTTCGAGCCGCGCAGCAACACGAGCCGGCGCAACATCCACCAGCGCGAGTACGCGCACGCGTTCGCCGGCGCAGCCCGCGCGACGATCCGCGTCCCCGAGCCCCATGACAAGGTGCCGCTCAGCGAGCAGCTCGACATCGGCAAGGTCGTCAAGGAACTGACCGATCAGGGGATCGAGGCCGACGCATCACCTGATGTAGACGTGCTCGTCAAGCGGGTCATCGCGGGTGCGCGACCTGGCGACGTGCTGCTCGTGATGAGCAACGGCGCCTTTGGTGGATTCATCCCGTCGGTGCTCGAGGGGTTGAAGGCACGCAGCTGACCGAGATCGCGCGATCGGCACCGGGCAGCCTCAGTAGACGACGGCCCGGTACGTGCGCCGCGCGGCCCCTGCGTACGAGACGGGCGTGGGCGGCATGCCGATGACGTCGATGAAGAGCGACGCGCCGTCGGTTGAGTCTACTCCACGACCGCGCTGCGCGAGCTGCGCCAGATCGACCGCGACTGCCGGAAGGTCATCACGTTGGTCATCCGAATTCCGCTCTGTTCGCTGGCTCGGCTTCTGCTGGCACTTACTCGCCGCTTCGTGCATTCATCATCCGGCGTCAGTCAGTCTCACTCTTCCTCTTATCCGCCTCCAGAACATGCGCTCCCGACTTCGGCCCCGCCACTTCGTCCTCGCGGCACTGCTCGTTCCCGGCTTCGCGCTCGCGCAGGCTCGCCAGCCGATCACCGTCCAGTGGCTCGGCCACGCCGCGTTCGAGATCACCTCGTCTGGTGGTACGCGGATCCTCATCGATCCCTTCATCAGCGGCAATCCCGTCACCCCGGACTCGCTGAAGAGTCTCTCACGCTACAAGCCGGCCGCGGTGCTCGTCACGCATTCGCACGACGATCACGCGCTCGACGCCAAGGCCATCACGCAGTCGAGCGGGGCCATGCTCATCTCGACCTACGAGTGGGTGAATGATCAGAAAGTCCCGCAGGCGCAGGCGATGGGTGGAAACGTCGGTGGCACCTTCATCGTGGGCGACGTCAAGGTGCACCTCGTGCCGGCCATGCACTCGAGCGCGCCCGGCGGCCGGCCGCTTGGCTTCGTGCTGGAGTTCGCCGACGGACGCACCCTCTACCACACGGGCGACACCTACATCTTCAGCGACATGTCGCTCATCGAGGAGATGTTCCATCCGAACATCATCCTGCTCGGCGTGGGTGGAGGCCCGTACACCGAGGATCCGCGCACGGCGCACACGGCCATCTCCAAGTACTTCAAACCGACGATCATCGTGCCGATGCACTACGCCACCTTCTCCGGTCTCGCGACGGAAGCGCAGGTGCGCGCGGCATTCGCCGGCGACCGCCGGCTCACGGTCATGA
This sequence comes from Gemmatimonadota bacterium, assembly GCA_030947165.1. Next base: position 7,637 of record JALYXJ010000076.1, on the reverse strand, counting down.
AGCCGGGCGAGAAGCGCACCTTTTGACGGACGATCCCGTGGCCAACGATCACCCGGCAGCCCTGTCGGCCGCCGAATGGAATGGCGTGCTCCATCAAAAGGACGGTCTCGCCCATCTGCGCGAGCAGTTCGGCAAGCTGCCCTTCTCGGCGCACGCCATCGCCGCGCTGCTGCTGTACGAGCAGCCGTACGGATTCACCCAGCAGGACGTGCAGGATGAGGACGAGGTGAGCGCATACTGCGCGGCGATGGCCGCGCAGCACCGCGAGTCGGGGGACAAGGCGACCGCGGCCAAGTTCGAGCTGCTCGGCGGGCGGCATCGCGAGCGGGCGGCGAAGCTCGCCGCGCTGCTGCCGCCGCCCGCTGTCAGTGCGGCCGAGTGACGGACTCGAGCCGGCTGTAGATCTCCCGAAACGCCGGTGCCTCGTAGCCGCTCTCGGACTCGACGTACTTGGTCCCGCAGGCGGAGCGGAGCTCGACGTACTTGCGCGCCACGTCGTGCATTCCCTTGAACTGAGTGGGGGCGGCGGGCAGCTTGGCGAACGCTCCCGTCCACGCATGCCGCGCGAGCGTCCGGAGGATGCGCGTGGGCACGGTGCTGCGGTACGCGATCCCCGTCGTGTCGCCCGCCGGGCTCACAGTACCGTTCGCGGCGATGCGCAGTGCGCTCGGCCTGATGTTGCCGCCCGTGAGGCCGAAGGTGAACGAGGTGGTCGCGATGCGGTTGCAGTGCGCCGAATCCCGAAACGTCGTGCGTGCATGGACCGCGGTCGGCGGCACGCCGAGCAGGAGCGCCCCAGCGGAAACGAGTCGAGATAGATAGGATATCGTCATGGGAAATGGTCAGTGCAACAGCGAGGCCTCGGCGCTTGCCGAAGCCCCGCTGCATCCGGCGCGAAGCTAGAACTTCACCGTTCCGTCGAGGCAGGCCAACTGGCCGTTACGGTTGGCGTAGCCGGTGTTGCCGCTGAATGCCTTGTTCGACCACTCCATTTGGAGCTTGAACGTCGCGCTGCCCAGGGCAACCACGCCGCCGTTGTTGGGCGAGAACGACCAGGCGCACTTGTCGCCGTTCTCCCCGTTGCCCGCATCGTACCAGCCGCCATTGCGGGGATCGGTGATCGTCTCCGACAGCTCGTGGGCGGTTACGTTGGCGATCGCGGCCAGGCCCTGCGAGTTCGTGTGGCCGGAGGTATAGCTGCCAGTCGGCGTGCCGGGGTCGCAGCCCGCGTCGCCGTCCAGGTTGAAGTACCAGGCGAACTGCACCGGTATGCCGTTGCAGCTCCCGTAGCTGTGCCACGCGCAGTAGCCGGCGCCGCCGCGAGTTGTCGTCGCGTACACGTTGTACAGTGCATCGGAGCGCGGCGTGGTCCCCCGTGCCGCCAGCACGTTACAGACTTCATTCTGTACGGCGGACACCTGGGGCGCACGGCGAGGAGCCGAGCTGTTGTCCACGGCGGAGCCCAGGAACGTCGAGCCCGTCGTGACGTACTTCCCATCCACGCCGTTGTACTCGGTGGAGGCGTGCGCGTAGTTGCTCCCGCCGAACCCGGCGAAGAACGCCTCGATGCCGCTGATCTTGTCCGCGGTGAACGTCGTGTTGGTGTTCCACGAAGGACCCCAGAAGATCGCGTACGTTGCATAGGTCGGCATGATGTTGCCGCCGTGCAGGGTCATGTTGCCGTAGAGGGTACCGGCGGCGTTGCGGGCGTTGCCCGGGTTCACATCCCGGGACCAGTGGGAGCCGAGCATCGGCGGCTCCCCTTGGCCGACCAGACCGCGATCCGCCGATGGCGCGGTGGGAGCGATGGCGGAGGCGGCCGGGGATCCGTTTTCGCACGCGGCGACGAACGCGAGTCCTGCGAGAGCGAGAGCGAATTGCTTTTTCACTTGCTGCTCCTGGGAAAAGGGTCGAGCATGGCGGCGCTTCATGTGCGTGGGCGGCGTCGCCCTGGCGTTCGCCGCGTGGCGCCCCACGCGGCAAAAAAAGTCAGAACCGACGACGGTTAGCGCGGCGCGAACGCGAGCGGCCGCGCCGCAAGTTGTCGGTCGATCAATTGCTCGAATGCAGCCAGTGGATATGCCCCCTGCAGCGACACGCCGTTCACCAGAAATCCCGGCGTGCCGGTGAAACCGAATCGCTTGCCTTCTGCCATGTCCGCGGCGACGAGCGCGCGCACCGCGTCGCTGCGCTGGTCGCGGAGCGCACGCGGGAGGTCGGCGCCGAGGCGCGCCACGGCACGCTCCAGATAGGCCTGCCCCTCCTTCGAGAACGTCTCCTGGTGCTCGTAGACGTCGTCGTACAACCGATACGCTTTGTTCGGGTCCTGCCGCGCCACCGCTTCGAACATCAGGGCGCCGTCCATCGCATGCGGATGCAGTTCCGTCACCGGCATCTGCTTCACGACGAGCCGAACGCGATCGCCGTAGTGCTTGAAGAGCTGCACGAGCACCTCACGCTCCTGGCGACAGTACGGACACTGCAGGTCCGTGTACTCGACGATGGTGATAGGCGCGGTGGGATTGCCGAGCACGGCACGATGGTCGATGGCGCCAACCTTGGGATGCTTGAGCTCGTCCTCGATGCGGAGCGAGTCGTTCAGCGTTGCCTGTGCCTGTCGGCTCGACTGCGTCGCCCGCGCCGCCTTGTCCACGACGGCCATGAACTCGGCGGGATGCGCCTCGATCGCCGCATAGAGGATCTCGGGCTTGCGCACGAGGACGGCCTTGATCTGCTCCGCCGACGGCTCGGGCGCCTGACACGACGTGGCGGCACACAGCAGCAGAACGCCGCTGAACGTGCGAAGCGCACACTGATAACCCGACAAGTGCTTACAGGCAGCCACTTGAAAAGAATCAAAAGTCGACGGAAATTGTGCGACGAAGGCGGCAAACATATGACTATCCAGTTCGGCGCGCCAGTCAGATGCTATCCCCCGGCACCCGCGCCGGTCGGGCGCGCTGGCGGAGGCTCTCGGCAGCCGGGGCCACCACGGTAATGGCATGGCCCTCGTCCACGGCATCGCCCGGATGGCCCTCACGAATAGCGAAACGGATGACGGCCCCAACAGGAAGCCGGGTCGTGTCCAGATCCGCGATCCAGAACCCAAGTGTCGTGTCCCGGCTCAGGACGTCGTGCTCCCCGACCCGGCCGTCGACCGTCCAGAGGACGCGCGCGGGGTGGGGGGTCTGCACGCGCAGCAGACAACCCTCGTTGAGCAGTCGTGCGCGACTGTGCGCTGCCCAGAGGGCGGCGGCGCAGGCGTGCCGGCGCCGCACGTAGCGCTCGTACGGCGCCTGCGGCATGTCGAACACCCGGCCGTCGTACAGGGAGCGCACGAGCTTGGCGTACTCCGCGTGCGCCCACACGAGCGGCATGGCGCTGCCGGTCGCCCGTCCATTCGATAGCTCGCGCGCCGGAACGTCCGCCCCGTCCCATACCTGCTCGGGCAGCATCCCTCCGTCGCTGGCCTGCGCGCGCATCACGCCGAGCAGCTGCACGGCCACCTCGGGACGACCGGCGGCGAGCTCGTAGTGCGCGCGCTCGCCCGCGAGGAGGGGCCAGGGGCGGCCGATTCCCACCACGTCGAACGGCTCGCCATTGGCCTTCTCGCCGTAGCCGTCACGGTTGTAGCGATACCACGCCGGCCCCGTGTCCGTCAGCACCCGCAGCTTGGCGTCGATCACCTTCAGTGTGCTCATGATGCGCGGATCGTGCGGGTCACGCAGCCCGAAGCGCACGAGCGCGAGCGCGTCCACGCTCACGATCTCGTCGTAGCGCGCCTCGTTCTCGCCAGGTGGACGGTTTCTGATCGGGATCATCCCGCTGCTCGCCGGCTGCGCGTCGCGCACGTCGGCGGGCGCGATGCGGACGTAGTAGCCGTCCACTCCGACGTCCTGCGCCATCGGTGTCCCGACCACGTACGTCCAGCGGTCGATGGCGTCATTCCACGAGTCGGCGGTGTGGCGCAACACACCCGCCACCTCGGGCTCGCCCGCGCGGTCCGCGAATTCCGCCGCGATGAGCAGCGCCGCGACCTGCACCGCGATGCTGAACGGGGAGTAGCCACCATTCTCCTCCCATCGATCCTGCCCGGTGATGGGACCGGTGCGCAGCAGGAAGCCGGCGGCGCGGCGGATCATCGGCCACGGGTCGATGTCCTCCAGCTGCCCCTCGCGGCGCAGCATCTCGGCGAACACGATCGGGAACGCGATCTCGTCCATCTGCACGCCGCTCCAGTATGGCGTGCCGTCGAGCCAGAGATTCTGCGCCCAACGACCATCCGCCTCCTGCGTGCTGAGCAGAAAGCGCAGCGTACGGCGCGCCATCACGTCGTGTCCCAGGGCGATGAGCGCGCCCGCGCTGTTGACGAGATCGCGTGGCCAGACGAGGTGATACCCGCCCAGCTCGTGGTCGCCCTTGCTGTCGCCCCATGGGATCGACAGGCTGGCGATCATCGCGCCCGAGGCGCTCTTGTCCTCGTGGATGGCGAGCACCGCGGCGCTCATGCGATAGAGGTCGACCACGCTCTCGGGCAGCTCCACGGGAGTGCGCTTGCGCCGGTCGCGCGCGATCGGTCGGCGACCACGCTCCTGATCGACGCGCATGTTGTCGTGCGCGTGCGTGCTGCCGTGCGCGTGCATGGCGAGATCGCGCGCCGCGTTGCGCCGCGACAGCTCGGGCGTGACGACCTGCCCATCGTGCTGCTTCGGGCCATGCGTGTGCTCGTGGAAGCGCGACCAGTTCCGCACGTACGACGCCTGGATGCGATCGAACTTCGACGACAGCGTCATCCGCGCGCGCTGCGCCGCCTCGGCCGGCCCTCCGCCGAACGCGATCGCGGTGACCAGCTCCGCCACCGCTCCCTCCGCGTCCGCGATCATGCACGCGGCGAGGTCCACTTCGCCCGTGAGCGCGACGTTGCCGTCCCTGGCCTCGGTGTACCGCTCCGTGATGCCCCCGGTCGCACGGACCTGACGCCAGCCGTCGTTCACCCCGACGTAGCCGACGCTCGCCCCGCTCCAGCCGGCGTCGCAGGCGAGAGCCAGTGAGACGGCCTGACGCCGCGCGAACAGCATCGGAATCCCCTTGTACTCGTCCACCCAGCCATCATTCCCGTAACCCTGGTTTCCGATGTGCGGCGCGAGCAGGACGAACAGCCGGTAGTCGGCCGGTCGACCTTTCAGCGCGCAGAAGCGGATGCGCTGCAACACCACCGACCGCTCGGGGTCGGTGATGATCGTCTTCTCGATCTCGTAGTGGTCGCGCACGCAGTGATTGACGAACCGGTAGCCCGGCACACCAGGCCCGAGCAGGTGCACGGTGCTCCTCGTGTCTCGCTTCTCTTCGGAGAAGAATCCATCCGGGCCGCTCACGAGGAGACCGATGTCGCGAGTGTTCGCCTGATCCACGCGCGGGTAGTAGATCTCGTCGATGATGCCGTGAGACGCGGTGAACCACACGTGGCTGCGACCGTCGAGGGCCGTGCCGACGCCGCTCTTCGCGCTCGAGGTCCATCGCGGCTCCGTGCCTGGACCGCCGGGTGCGGGACGCTGCTCCATGCCCCCGGGTACGCTCACGTGTACGTCGCAGCGTCCTGCCAGAGACGGAAGCCGCCGCGAAAGGCGTGCGTGTTGTTCCCGCGGCGGGTCCTGGCTGGCAGCTCCGTCAGCAGCCGCACGTTGCCCCCGCCCAGCACGATGTAGTCCGCGATGGTGGCGTCGGCGAGCAGCTCGACGACTCTGAACACGTGCCGACGCCATTTCTCCATGCCCAGACGCTTCAAGCCCGCGTCGCCCACGTAGTCTTCGTAGCTCTTCCCGTTCCGGTACGGCAGGTGAGCCAGCTCGAGCGGCACGACGACGCCTTCGTGCACGAGGGTGGTGCCCAATCCGGTGCCCAGCCCGAGAAAGAGCATCCGCCGCCCCGCATAGCTGCCGAGCGCCTGCATCGCCGCATCGTTGATGAGCCGCACGGGTCGATCAAACGCCCGCTCGAAGTGGAATCTCACCCACCCCTTGCCCAGGTTCACCGGCTCGCGAGCGATCCGACCGCGCACCACGGGTCCGGGATAGCCGATGGAAACGACGTCGTAGTCCCATCCGCGTGTGGCATCGAGCACGCGCTTCACCATACTCCGCGGCGTGAGCTGCGGACCCGACGGCATCTTGGCGATAGCTCGGCGGCCGGTGGCCAACGCCTTGACGTGGGTTCCTCCGATGTCGATGACGAGGACTTTCTTCACGGGCGTGTTGCGGGGGTGAGAGGAGTGATGAGCGAAGAACCATTCCCTCCGCGTCCTGAAGATGCCCTCTCGCCTCAGCTCCGCCGTGCGGCGCTCAGCGTGGCCGGCGACGCCGGCCCGCGCCCGCTACGGCCGCGATGCATCCACCGAGATCTTCAGATTCTCATTCAACGCCGTGTCGCCATTGATGATCGACGACCAGCTCACGTGCGGGCCGTTGCGCTTCCCCTTCTCCACGACCTTCACCCCATCGGGCGCAATCGTGATCGTATACAGCTTTCCGTTGACCTCGAGCTCACGCTTGATCGACTTGTCCAGTTTTGTCGCCATATGCTCCTCTGAGAGTTGTGTTGCCGCTTGGCGAAGCTATTCATGAAATGCACGCGAAGCTAGAGCACAGCAACGCCTGCGGTGTCGCGGCTGCATTGGTGGCATTGGTCGGCCATGCGTACGGTGATCCTGCTCACCATCAACGGACGCGTCGAGCTCATGACCGTTCGCACGTGTACATCTTTCTCGAGCACAGCGTCACGCGGCGCGGGGCAGAGCGCTACGACGATCCGACCGTCACGTCCCTTCCAGCGCGCGCAGCCGCGCATCGAGATGCGACCGGTCGGCGACCGCCTCGGCCAGCGGTCCATGATCGCCGAACTCCACGATCGAGACTGACCCCACGGGACAGCCGAAGCGATATCGGAACCGGCCGACGTCGACGCCGAGCAGCGCGCACAGCGCCACACGAATGGACGCCTTGTGCGAGACGACGAGCACGTTCCCGTCGTCGTGCGTCGCGTCGATCTCCCCGATCGCCGTCGTCATGCGCTGCGCGAGCTGGACAGCCGTCTCTCCCCCGGTCGGCGGGTTCCACGCCGGGTCGGCGGTCCATCGCTCGTACTCGATGGTGAACCGAGCCGCCACCTCATCGGTCGTCATGCCGTCCCACTGCCCGTAGTCGAGCTCGGCCAACTCGGCGCGCTCCTGGACGGGAAGGCCCACCGCCCGCGCGAGTGGCGTGGCCGTATCTACGGCCCGAGTTAGCGGGCTCGAGTAGACTCCGCGCCACTCCGTGTCGCGATATGCCTGGCCGAACGCCTCGGCCATGGCGAGCCCCTCGGCCGTGAGCTCCGGGTTGAGCCGCCGGCCGCAGAACATGTTGGCGCGGCTCAAGGCCGTCTGGCCGTGGCGAAGCAGGAAGAGGCGAAGTGCCATGCACAATCCAGGAAGAACGTGCGCAGAATCTACCGGGCAAGCACGGCGTTTGCCTTTGTCTCTCATAGGCGGGGCGATCCCGCTTTACCCACCACCACAACTCACCACTCTCGCGGAGCACGCCGATGCCGATGGAATCCCTGGAAGAACTGTACGTCGAGGAGCTCAAGGATCTGTACAGCGC
>JALYXJ010000063.1 GCA_030947165.1 Gemmatimonadota bacterium | reverse complement strand
GGGCGCGGGAGTGGCGGCCGGCGCACGCGAGGTGCGGGGCACGCTGCCGAGGTACTGACGGGCGTGAGAGCGTGAGAGCGTGAGCGCGTTCAGGGCACACCGGTCGGACTTCGGTGTGCCTTGCAGTTCACGTTCTGACGCTCACACCCTCTCACGCTCTCACGTTATCTTACGGGCATGCCGCTCACCGTTCCCACCGACATCTCCGATCCGGTCAACGCTCGCATCCTCGCGGTGAGCGAAGATCGAATCGCTGGCTTTCTCGCCGAGCCGTTCGCCGAGATGGCGCGGCTGAGCGAGCTGCCGCAGGAGACGGTCCTGGAGCGCCTGCGAGCGATGCTCGAGAGCGGCGTGATCCGACGCATCCGCCAGACGCTCATGGCGACCAATCTGGCGCCGGGCGCGCTCGTCGCCTGGCGTGTTCCAACCGAGCGGCTCGACGACGCGTTCGACTTCCTCGCCAAGGACGATCCCTTCTCGGGGCACGTGGTCATTCGGAGCACGGACGCCGAGACGCCGGGATCCGTCTACCGGCTGTGGACGACCCTCAAGGTGCCGCAGGGCTTCTCGATGCAGCGCCATTGCGAGCTGCTCGCCTCTCGTATTGGCGCGGCGGCCTTTCGCATCATGCCGGCCAAGCGGCTGTTCGCGCTCGGTGTCGGGCACGTGCGTCGCCGCGGCATGGAGCCCGGCAGCAGGACGGAGGAGCCCGGCCAGGTGCTCGACACGAACATCGTCGAGCTGTCGGACCTCGAGTGGCGCGTGCTCGGTCCGCTCAAGCGCGAGTTCGAGCCGGACGAGCTGCGACCCGATCCCTGGCCAGCGCGGGCCGCCGACGCCGGTGTGTCGCTCGACGAGTTCCTCACCGTTGCGCGCGGTCTCGCCGCGCGGGGTGTGATCGGGCGCTTCTCCACCTTCCTCGAACACGTGAAGCCTTCGTCGACGGGCGCACGGGTCACGCGGTACAACGCGCTGTTCCATTGGCGCGTCCCGATGGGTCGCGAGATCGAGGCAGGTCGCGAGGTGGGACGGCATCACATCCTCACCCACGCCTACTGGCGTGAGGGCGGCCCCGAGTTCGCCCACGTGAACATCATGGCCGTCGCGCACGGGACCGAGAAGCCGGCGGTGCTGGCGCACAAGGCGGCCATCGACGCGCACCTCGAGTCGGTGGGCATCCCGGTGAGCTACACGAACGTCTTCTGGGGTGGACGCAGCGAGATCAAGCCGTCCGAGCTCATGCCGCAAGCGTACGAGGCGTGGCTGCGCGAGGGCGGCATCGATCCGGAGACGATGAGGAGCCGCGCGCTGGCGAGCTCGTAACGCGGTGGCAGTAACGGTTTCAGCGACGCGCTTTCGCCTCGCGGTCATTCTGTACCGGCTTGGTCCGCTCGCGTTCGCGTTCTGGCGCGATCACCGCCGCTGGCTGCTGTTTGGCCCGCCCATGCCTCGTGCGGCCACCGAGCATGCGCGCCGCGCCGAACGGCTCGTCGCCGAGCTGGCCGCGCTCGGCCCGACTTTCGTGAAGATGGCGCAGCTCTTCGCCGGCCGCTCCGATCTCCTCGGCCCGATCTACGCGCGTGCCCTCACGACGCTCACCGATCAGGTGCCGATGGTGCGGGTGGCAGAGATCCATCGCATCATCGAAGAGGAGTACGGCGCAACCACCGACGAGCTGTTCGAGCGGTTCGAGGAGCTGCCGCTGGCGGCCGCCTCGCTCGGACAGGTGCACCGCGCGCGATACGACGGTGAGGAAGTGGTGGTGAAGGTGCTGCGCCCCGGCGTGGAGCAGCTCGTGGCCGCGGATGTACGGGCGTCGCTGCGCATCGTGCGGGCGGTGGAGCGCGTGTGGCCCAACCCGCACGTCGTCGGCACGCGCGTCGTCATCGAGGAGTTCGCGCTCCGCGTGGCCGAAGAGATGGACTTTCGCCGCGAAGCGGCGCACGCCGTGGCGATCCGCGCGAACTTCGCCGACGCCAGCGGCGTCTGGATTCCCCGCGTGCACGAGCCGATGGTGCGGCAGCGCACGCTCGTGCTTGAGTACTGTGCCGGCCGGCGTGTCGACCGGCTCGACGAGTGGGTGCGCGAGGGACGCGTCCGACCCGATCGCCTCGTACGCGATGTGATGGAGCTGTACGCGAAGATGATGCTCGTGCATGGGCTCTTCCACGCGGACCCGCATCCCGGCAACCTGCACGTGGCGCCCGACGGGCGGATCATCCTGCTGGACTTCGGCATGGTGATGCGCGTGCCGCTCGAGCTGCGCCGCCAGCTCGTGGCGGCGATCTTCGCCGCGATCCGTCGCGACAGCGACGCGCTGGCGGACAGCTTCCACCAGCTCGGTCTCATCACGACAGGGGCGGATCCCGCGGTCGTGCGCCGCCTCGCGGCAACGCTGCTCTCCGTGGCGTGGCGGCGGACCACGGTCAGGGAACGGGTCGAGCTGCTGGCCGACGAGGTGCTGGCGGAGCTCTACGACTGGCCGATCGTGCTGCCGAGCAATCTGGTCTACTTCGCGCGCACGGCGGCGCTTATCGAAGGGCTGGGAACCCACTACGACCCGCACTTCAACGCGCTCACCTTCGCGTCGCCCATTGCGCTCTCCCTTCGCTCGCGCATCCTGGCATCGCTGTATCCGGATGGCGCACGACCAGCGATCGATCCGGCCAGGGTGATCGGGGCGGCCATCGGCGCGATGGCACGGATCCTCCGTCGTACGGGCGAGGATCTCGTCGATGCCGTGCGCGACGCCGTTGCGCAGGCCGCGCTTCCCTCGCCGACGTCGCTCGACGTCGCCCAGTCCGCCAA
>JALYXJ010000040.1 GCA_030947165.1 Gemmatimonadota bacterium | reverse complement strand
AGCCCCCCCCGATCCCGCTGACCGCACGCGCCGGCGTCGCCGGTGCGTGTGGCCGGGCATCAACGCGAGCCGGCTCCTGCGGAATGAACGGCAGGGCGCGCGCCCCATCCGCGCCGACCGGCGACACGCGGCGAAACAGATGTCGAGCCTGCTCCCAGTTGTTGAGCAGCTGCTCCGCGACTCGGCTGTACGTGGCCTGCGCGTGGCGCACGAGCAGGTCACGCACCCAGTGCTCCTCCGCCGCCGCGAGATCCGAGCCGCTGTCCACCCACTCGTGATGCGTTCGACGAGCGAGTGAACCGTCGCCGTCGAGGCAGAACAGCACGCCGCCCGTCATTCCGGCACCCACGTTGCGGCCCGTTGAGCCGAGTATGACGATGCCACCCGCGGTCATGTACTCGCCCGCATGGTCCCCTGTCCCTTCGACGACGGCGAGCGCGCCGCTGTTCCGCACACCGAAGCGCTCCCCGACCCGGCCACCGATGAATGCCATCCCGCCGGTGGCGCCGTACAGCAGCGTATTGCCCGCGATCACCTGACGTCCGTCGTGCCGGGCGCCGGCCGGCGGCCGCACGATGATCTCGCCGCCCGACATCCCCTTGCCGACGTAGTCGTTCGCTTCGCCGTCGAGCACGAGGCGCATGCCGTCCACACAGAAAGCACCGAAGCTCTGCCCAGCCGAACCGCGGAGGTGCAACTGCACTGTCCGCGGGGCGACGGGAGATGTGTGCGTCATCTCCACGAGCTGACCGGCGATCCGCGCGCCCACGGCGCGATCGGCATTCGTGATCGGCAACAGCAGGTCGAGTGGGCGGACCCGTCCGTTGAGGAAGCGCAACTCGCGCAGCACGCGCTCGTCGATGCCCGTGCCGGTGGACGGCGGATCGTTCCGAGGCTGCAGCGCGTGCAGTGCGCCGCTCCCCTCGCGACGGGTGAGCAGGCGGTCGAGTCGAACCGACGCCGCCTTGCCATGCGAGGGCGCGCGCCGCTCGGCGAGCTCGGTACGTCCCACGATGTCGTCGAGTCGGCGCACGCCGATCAGGGCGAGGATCTCGCGGACCTCGTCGGCCACGGCCATGAAGAAGCGCACGACGTCATCGGGGGTGCCGGTGAACTTCTTCCGGAGCTCCTCGCGCTGCGTGGCGATGCCGGCCGGACAGGTGTTGAGATGGCACTGGCGCGCCATCACGCACCCGGCGGCGACGAGCGTGGCGGTGCCGAACCCGAACTCCTCAGCACCGAGCAGCGCCGCGAGCACCACGTCGCGTCCCGTCTTGAGGCCGCCGTCCACCTGAAGACGCACCCGTCCGCGCAGTCCGCCCCGTACCAGCGCCTGATGCGCCTCGCTCAACCCGAGCTCCCACGGTGTCCCGGCGTTCTTGATGGAGCCGCGTGGCGACGCACCTGTGCCGCCATCGTGTCCGCTGATCTGGATGGCGTCGGCGTGGGCCTTCGCCACCCCGACGGCGATCGTTCCGATCCCCGAGGAGGAGACCAGCTTCACGCTGACGGTCGCGGCGGGATTCACACGTTTGAGGTCGTAGATGAGCTGGGCGAGATCCTCGATGCTGTAGATGTCGTGATGGGGCGGGGGCGAGATGAGCGTGGTGCCGGCGGCGGCATGCCGTACGCGTGCGATGTGCTCGGTGACCTTGGCGCCCGGCAACTGCCCGCCCTCACCCGGCTTGGAGCCCTGCGCCATCTTGATCTGGAGCTCATCGGCGGACATGAGATACGCCGCGGTCACGCCGAACCGGCCCGACGCCACCTGCTTGATGCGCGCACTGGAGCGTTCGGCGTCCGGGGCGCTACGCCAGAACAGCTCCGGCGATTCCCCTCCTTCCCCGCTGTTGCTACGCGCGCCGAGACGGTTCATCGCGACCGCGATCGTCTGCTGTGCTTCCGGTGACAGCGCGCCGAGCGACATGGCGGCGCTCATGAAGCGGCGCACGATGTCCGTGGCAGGCTCCACCTCGTCGAGCGAGATGGGCGTGCCGGCGCGCAGCTCCATGAGATCCCGCACGGCGATCGGGGCACGCGTGTGCACGAGCTCCGCGTAGGCCCGATAGTCCAGCTTCGTACGCGTACGAATCGCCGTATGCAACGCCTTGACCACCGACGGCTCGTAGGCGTGCGGCTCGCCATCCTTGCGGTAGCGGTGCCAGCTTCCTTCCTCGAGCGCGGGTGCGTCCGGCGCGAACGCCGCACGATGACGGGCCAGCGTTTCCGCCGCGATCTCCGTGAGCCCGATGCCACCGACCGCCGAGGGCGTGCCGGTGAAGTACTTCGTGATGACGTTGTCGGCGATGCCGATGGCTTCGAACAGCCCGGCACCGCGATAGGATCGGAGCGTGGAGACACCCATCTTGGCGTGGATCTTCAACAATCCCTTGATGAGCGCGCGCCGATAGCGGGCAACTGCGTGCGTGAGATCGTCGGCTACCTCGTCGCTCTTCCGCGCCGCGTGGGCAATCGCGTCGTACGCCACGCGCGGGCATACGGCGTCGGCGCCGAAGGCGAGCAGGGCAGCCAGGGCGTGCTCATCGCGAGCGTCGCCGGTGTCCACCACGATGCTCGTGCGCATGCGCAGCCCGGCGCGGACGAGATGGTGATGCACGGCGCCCACTGCGAGAAGCGTGGGGAGCGTCGCATGCGTGTCGTCGACACCGCTATCGCTGAGCACGAGGCAGCTCACACCGGCGCGGGCCGCGGCCCGCGTGCGCGAGACGAGGGCGTCCAACGCCCACCCAAATCCCGCGGTGCCTGAAGCGGCGGAGAAGGACAGGTCGTACCGACAAGCGCGCCAGCCTGCATGCGACCAGGCGAGGATCGCTTCCACATCCACGGGCTCGAGGATGGGATCGTCGAGATAGACGTGCGGGCCGGGGAGCGGTTCGTCGCTCAGGAGCAGGCCGGCGGGCCCCAGGCGGACGTCGAGCGACATCACCAGCGCTTCACGCAGCGAATCGATCGGCGGGTTCGTCACCTGCGCGAAGCGCTGTCGGAAGTACGAGAAGAGCGACCGGTTGGCCGACGAGAGCACCGCGAGCGGTGAGTCGTCGCCCATGGAGCCGAGGGGCTCGATCCCTTCCTTGTACATCGGGCCAAGGATGAGAATGAGCTCCTCACGCGTGACACCCATGGCCCGCAGGGCCCGCACGTCGGCGACGACGGGGGGTGCCGGCGGCTCCGACGAGGCGCGCGTCATCCGGCCGGTACGCACCTGCGCGAGCGTTGCCCGACCTTCGGCGAGCCATTGGGCATACGGCCGACGGGCCGCGAGCGTCTCGTGGATGGTGGCGCGGTCGAGGATTCGGTGCCCCTCGAGGTCCACGACGATCAGGTCGCCGGGTCCCAGCCGGCCACGTGTGACCACTTCTTCCTCCGAGACGTCGAGTACGCCGACCTCGGACGATACGAGCACCAGGCCGCCCGCGGTGACGAGATAGCGCGCCGGACGCAAGCCATTGCGGTCGAGTGCCGCGCCGACGACGCGGCCGTCCGTGAACACGACGAGCGCCGGCCCGTCCCACGGCTCCATCACGGAGGCCTGGTAGTCGAGAAAGGCGCGAACGCCAGGCGAGACTTCGTCGTCATGCTCCCATGCGGGCGGCATGAGCAGGGTCACGCCGTGGGCGAGGCCGCGCCCCGCGGCCGCGAGGGTGGCAAGGGCGTCGTCAAGCGAGGCCGAGTCGCTCGTGCCGGGCCGCGCAGACGGCGCACCCAGTCGGTTATGGCCGACCGCAAACGCATCGATCTGGGGAGCGCGCGCCTCCATCCAGCGGCGATTGCCGTCGATCGTGTTGATCTCGCCGTTGTGCGCGATGAGCCGGAACGGCTGGGTCATGCTCCATGACGGCGCCGTGTTGGTGCTGAACCGCTGGTGAATGAGGGCGAAGGCCGTCTCGAAGTCCGGATGCCGCAGATCGGGAAAGCAGGCCGCGAGGTCCACCGCGCGCACGAGCGCCTTGTAGACGATCGTGCGGTGGCTGAGAGACGCGATGTAGAGCTCGTGCAGGCTCGCGGCCACCGCGCGTGACTCGATGCTCCGGCGCGCAGCCACGAGATGGGCCTCGAACGTATCCCACGACAGCCTCGGCGGGCGCGGCACCAGCGCGTGCGCGATGGTGGGACGCGAGCGGCGCGCCTTGTCGCCCAGCGTGCTCTCGTCGACCGGGACGGCTCGCCACCGAGTTCCGGGCAGGTCGTGCTCGGTCAGGACCGTCTCCACCAGCGTGCGCGCCGCGGCGCGCGCGGCGGCGTCGCGCGGCAGGAAGATGAGGCCCACCGCGAGCGTGCCGGCGGTGCACGACAAGCCGAGCGCCTCCACCTCGGGGCGCAGCATGGCGAACGGAATCTGCGTCGTGATGCCGGCGCCGTCGCCGGTCCGGCCGTCGGCGTCGATGGCACCACGATGGGCCATGCGTGCGAGCGCGCCGAGCGCCTGCTCGAGCAGCGCCCGACTCGGGCGGCCCTGCATGTCCGCGAGCAGTCCAACGCCGCACGCGTCGCGGATCTCTTCGGCCCACGCCGGGGCGTCCACCTCGTCGAGCATCGCCATCGGTCACTCTCCTCTGAAGCGACGATGGCGAGAAAGGGCTTATGCGTCAAACACAATTAACGCATACTTGCCATGCAGAATGCGCATATCTCTCCATGCGCATTTGTAGGGTAAACGCGCAAATTCGCCGGTGAGCCCATGGACGTCCGCCAGCTCGAGATGTTCCGCGCCGTAGCCGAGGAGGCGTCGTTCACGCGCGCCGCGCGCCGGCTCAACGTGTCCCAGTCGGCGGTGAGCCGACAGCTCCAGCTCCTCGAAGCGGAGGTCGGTGGACCGCTGCTCCATCGCTCGCCCAAGGGCATCACCCTCACGGCGGAAGGGGAGCTGCTGCTGCGTACCGCCAATCGCGTGCATCGCGACATCCGCGAGGCGATGTGGGAGATCTCCGAGACGCAGAAGCTCAAGCGAGGCCGGCTCAGCATCGCCGGGGGAATGACCGCCTGCATGTACGTGCTTCCGAAGCTGCTGAAGCGGTTCCGCGCCCTGCACAAGGATGTGGACCTCGTGGTGACGTCGGGCAGCGCCGACGCCATCGTGGGGCTCATCCGCAATCATCGGGTGGATCTCGCACTGCTCACGCTGCCGATCGTCGGGCCCGATCTCGAGGTGCGCCCGGTCCTGCGTGAGGAGCTGGTCGTCGTTTCGGCGCGGAGAAATCCACTCACGCGAAGTCACCTGATCGATGCGCGCAGCCTCGCGCGCCATCCGCTCGTGTTGTTCGAGCAGGGCTCCAATACCCGGCGCGTGATCGACCACTTCTTCCTCACGCAGCAGATCCAGATGAACGTGGCGATGGAGACCGAGAGCGTAGAGATCATCAAGGCCATGGTCGCGAGCGGTCTGGGCATCACGCTCATCCCGTACGCGGCGATCGTCGCCGACATGCGCAGCAAGCGCTTCGGGTGGGCGCGGGTGCGTGGGATGCGCCTGCACCGCGAATCAGGCTGGGTGTATCTGCGCTCCGATCACGAGCCGCGACCCATCACCGAAGTGCTGCGCGTGTTCGACGAGATGCGGCTGGAGTTCGTGGGGAACCCGCCGGGGCGGTAGCAAAACGGTGAGCGGTGAATGGTGAGCGGAAACGACAAAGGCACGTCGAGCTCGTACCGGGCGCCTTCGCTTGTACGTTTTCACCCTTCACCGGTCACTCTTCACCACTCACCGTTCCTTCACCGGAGGAGCGGATACGGATTCACCGGCGCGCCCTTCCACCACTGCTTCACGTCGCTGGAGCGCGCGACGGCGAAATGGAGATGCGGAACAGTCGGCGTCGCGTTGCCAGTGGTGCCGACGACTCCGATCTGCTGGCCGCGGCGCAGTGGTTGGCCGTCGGCCAGCCCTGGCTGATAGGCGTCGAGATGGCCGTACATCAGGATGAAGTGCTCGGTGGAGTCGGCGGCGTACACCATCAGGCCGCCGGCCTTGCTGTTGAAGAGCTTGAGCACGCGACCGTTGGTCGACGACACCACCGGAGTGCCCCGCGGTACGGGGATGTCCAGCGCTTCGTGTTTGCGCGTGCCGCCTCGCACCTCATCGTAGCTGTCGTACAGTGCGCTGGCCGCGACGCCGGCGACGGGGACGATCATCTCGCGACGCAGCGTGGCGAGGTCCGCATCCGAGGGGACCGCGGCCGGGGTTGAATCCACGACGTCGAGCATGTGTGCGGTATCGTTGCGCAGGGCGAGCACGATCTCCTCCGGCGCCGGTGCCCCGCGCACGGAGATGGCACTGTCCGCGCCGAACGATCCGCGAACCGGCGCTGGTGTGGTCGCGGTGGCGACCGAGCCACCGGCGCTGTCCGTTACTACCTTGTCGGGCGCGCGCTCCTGGACATCCACGCACGCGAGCGACGCAGTCAACAGTAGGGCCGAGGCGCCGACGCGGCGCCGAACAACGGGCTGGGCGGTCATGGCGCCGAAACAAGCAAGTCCAGTGCCGATATGGCCGAGTTCGATGCCCTAGTGCAGGGGCGGAAGTGGAGGCAACGCCGCAAGAAACTCGGTGAAAGGCGTCTTCCATACCGCGGCGATCGTGTGCGTGCCGTGGCCGCGAGTCTGCGGAGTGATCGGCAGGAGGACATAACGTCCGCGAGCCACGCGCGGCACGAGTCGCTCCATGATGCCCAGCTCCGGGGGATTCACCTGATCGTCGGCGGAGTTGATCGCCAGCAGCGGTGCGGTGATGCGGCCGAGCCTCGGCTCGGGATCGTAGTCGCGGGACGCGTCGAAAGCATACAGCATGTCGTTCGCGTCCGTCGTGCGCGCGCGGCTGTCGAGCCAGGACGTGATCGCACTGTCCGCCGCGTCGCGCGACGGTGCATCGTGCTGCTGCACGAGCGGAGCGCTGGTCATGATCCATAGCATCTGAAGCGCGGAGCGCAGGCCGCGCGGTGGAGACGTGTACTCGCCGTCGCGCCACTCGGGATCAGAGCGGATGTCATCCATCAGCATCCGGCGCAACATCCGATTCCGACCAGCGATCGCTGTCGGGGCGCTGGCAAGCGGCACGATGCCGTCCATGAAGTCGGGGTAGCGCTCCCCCCACAGCCAACTGTGCATGCC
>JALYXJ010000039.1 GCA_030947165.1 Gemmatimonadota bacterium | reverse complement strand
GTTCAAGGCAGCGATCGCGGAGATTGCCGCGTTCTAAGTCGTTCGATGGCAAACAGTTGTTCGTCGCAGGCACGCTAAATGACCGTCCGGAGGCGGTGTAAACCACTTCCGGACGGCCTTAGTTTTGGTGGCGGCGTGGCCTCGCTGCGATCAGGCCGCGCCGCTCCGGCTGCTGGCCGCGCGTTCCTCTAGTGCTTCCCTCATGCGCCTGCCCCTTCGCGCCGCCGGACTGGTCGCAACTGGTGCGCCGTCCCACCAACGAGCGCGGGCATCCCATCGGGGGCCGCTGTTCGTCTGCCAGTAGCGCCCCGATCCGAAGTGACGTTCACTGAGGCCGATCGAATGACGGCGGAGTACTCGGGCCTTCGCGACAGCTTCGTCCTACGAGCTTCGTGCCCGGCGGCATGCGGAACTCGCAGGTGCTCATCATCCCGGACCTGGCGTTGTACGCCTTCTCGGCCTCCTCGAGCTCCTTGAGTTTCCCGAACAGCGCAATGGTATCCGTCGCCATCGCGCAGTACACCAGGTAAGTACGCGGGCCGCCGCAGCCGCGCCATCCCACCGGTGCCGTGCGGCAGGCGCTCGCGCTCGTGCAGCCCTCGGTCTTCGCCAATGCGCGGGCCTCCTGTTCCAGACGCACGAGACGTGGGCGATCGTCGGGCCCCGTGTCCCGCGACGACGCCGGGAACGAGGTGTCGAGCGGCGGCGGCACGAGCACCGACGCCGGTGAGCGGGTCGGCTTGCCCTCGGAGGCCTGCGGCTGCGGCGAGCACGCGCCCGCGGCGGCGCCAAGCAGCAGCAGGCTGAGGACGCCGACTGGCATCAGCGATCGTGACATCTGGGCTTGCTCCCGTGAGTGCGCCGTCTGATAGGCGCACGTTCCACGCCGTTGCATCATTCAGTGCGTCACGCCGTCGCGGTCATAGACCACGCGGCCTCCGACCATCGTGAGCATGACCTTCGCGTCGCGGATCGTGTCGGGAGGAATGCGCGTGAGGTCGCGATCCAGCAGCACCAGATCGGCGAGCATGCCAGGCGCGATGGTGCCGAGCCGCGTCTCCTGAAACCCGGCGCGCGCCGCGCCCGAGGTGTACGCGCGCAGCGCCTCTTCCACGCGAATCTTCTGCTCCGGCACCCAGCCTGCCGGCCGCTGCTCGTCCAGTGTGCGCCGGGTGGCGGCAGCATAGATGCCCAACAGCGGCGACGCCGGCGCGACGAACCAGTCGCTGCCAAAGGCCAGCGTGGCGCCATTGTCGAGCAGCGACCGGAATGCGTAGGTGCCCTTCGCGCGCTCCGGCCCGATGACCTTGTCCGCCCAGCGTCCGTCGTCGATCGCGTGGTAGGGCTGCATGCTCGCGATCACACCGAGCGGCGCGAAGCGCGGGATGTCCCGCGGGGCGATGTGCTGCGCGTGCTCGATGCGGAAACGGCGGTCCCGTGCTCCATTCTCGCTCGCAACGCGAGCGAAGATATCGAGCTGCGAGCGGATCGCGCGATCGCCGATGGCGTGGACCATCACCTGGAGGCCCGCCTTGTCGGCGGCCGACGTCCACGCGTAGAGGTCGTCGAGGGTATTGACGAGGAGACCGCGGTCGCCGGTCGCATCGGTGAACGGCTCGAGCATGGCGGCGGTGTGTGAGCCCAGCGAGCCATCGACGAATCCCTTCAGCCCGCCGATATGGAGCCAGTCGTCGCCGCGACCGCGCGCGGCAACGGTGTCGCGCAATCGCGCCCATGTGGCGAGGGGAACCGCTGCGGAGATGCGCGTCCGCAGTGCGCCCATTGCGTGCGCGCGCTCGAACACGGCGAGGTCTCCCCATCCGCCCATGTGATGCACGCTCGTCACCCCCCGCTCGGCGACGTAGGTCATCGCGCTGTCGAGGGCGCGGAGGCTCATCGCCAGGCTTGGCTCCGGCACCGCGCCGGCCATCAGCTCCATCGCGTTGTCCTTCAGAATTCCCGTGGGCTCGCCGGCGGCGTCGCGCACGACCGTGCCGCCGTCCACGTCCCGTGTGTCGTGCGCGATCGTCGCGGCGCGGAGGGCGAGCGTGTTCGCGAGATTCATGTGGCCGTCCAGCCGGTTGATCCACACCGGATTGTTGGCCGTCACGGAATCGATCCAGCCTCGCTCGGGCAGCTCGCCTCCCCAGTTCGTATGATCCCAATCCCCATTGAGGATCCAGGTGCCGGCCGAAACGGATCGCGCAAAGTCGGCGATGCGCCGGATGAACTCCTCCTTCGTCTTCGCGTCGCGCAGCTGCACGGAGGAGAGCGCAAAGCCGCCGTCGAGCAGGTGCACGTGCGAGTCGATGAAGCCGGGGACGAGCATGAACCCGTGTGCGTCGATGACTTTCGTCGCCTTGCCGGCGCGCTTCTTCACCTCGGCGCTCGAGCCGACGGCGTCGATCTTCTCGCCGCGCACGAGCACGGCATCGGTCCATGGACGGCGTGCGTCGCCCGTCCACACGCGTGCGTTCACGATCGCGAGCGCGGTCACGGGGGCGGGCGCGGGCACGAGACGGGGGCCGGACGACTGCGGCATGGCACGGAGAGGAAGTGAAACGAGGGCCAGCGCGCCGAGCGATACGGCGCGCGCGAGCATGCGGAAGGTGGAGGTCGGCATGGGGAGAGAGTGGTGGCGAGGTCGCGTGCGCGAAAGGGGGCAACCGCTTGACGTATGCCGTCGCGCCGATCAGCCTTAATGTGCAGTGGGGAGTAGCCGGCCGGCGCGCGATGCGCCGGCACAGCCGATCGTCAATACGGGGCGCGAGAGCGCTCCCGGTCGGCTGAAGGGTGCGGGTGAGCCTTGGGCGAGACCACTACGGACGCCAGGCGTGCCGTAGTGTGGCTTGCCCGTCGTGTTTCCGGTTCGCCCCTCTCATGCGCTCCATAGACTGTTCATGATCGCCACCAATATCTGGTTCTGGGTCGCGTTCATCGCCTTCGTGCTGGCGATGTTGTCGCTCGACCTCGGCGTGTTCAACAAGACCCCGCACGTCGTGGG
Organism: Gemmatimonadota bacterium; assembly: GCA_030947165.1. The sequence continues at coordinate 3,472 of JALYXJ010000039.1, read as the reverse complement.
CGCACGCGAGGCGACGATCTGGACGGCGGTCTGGGTTGGACTGGCGCTGCTCTTCGCGGGCGGGCTCGCGGTCTTCGCCACGCCGCAGACGGCACTGACGTTCCTCACCGGCTATGTGATCGAGGAGTCGCTCAGCGTCGACAACATCTTCGTGATCGTGCTGATCTTCCAGTACTTCGCCGTGCCGGCGCAGTACCAGCATCGCGTGCTGTTCTGGGGCATCCTTGGCGCGCTCATCATGCGCGGACTGTTCATCCTCGCCGGGACAGCCCTGCTCGACCGCTTCGAGTGGATCATCTACGTCTTCGGCGCGCTGCTGGTCGTCACCGGCATCCGGATGGCGGTGAAGCAGGACGAGGAATTCGACGGCGAGCAGAATCCCGTGGTGAAGTTCACGCGGCGTTTCCTGCCGGTGACCCACGACTATCGCGGCAAGCACTTCTTCGCGCTCGAGGGCAGACGCCGTTACGCGACGCCGCTGCTGCTGGTGCTCGTGCTCGTGGAAGCGACGGACCTGATCTTCGCGATCGATTCGATCCCCGCCATCTTCGGGATCACGCGAGATCCGTTCATCGTCTTCACGTCCAACATCTTCGCCGTGATGGGGCTGCGCTCGCTGTTCTTCCTGCTCGCGACCGTGGTGACGAAGTTCCACCTGCTCAAGTACGGCCTGGCGGTGATCCTCACCTTCGTGGGGACCAAGATGCTGATCGAGTCGTGGGTGCACATCCCGATCCTGTTGTCGCTCGGGATCGTGGTGGGCGTGCTGGCCGCGTCGATCGCCGCGTCGCTCGTGTGGCCGGCCAAACCTGCGCCGGCCGGCAAGACGGGATCGATGTTCGGGCAGCTCCCCGGCGACCGACGCTGACGGCGGCTAGCGCCGCTCGACAGCGTCGCGAACGTCGAGCAGGATCTCGAAGTACAGCTGCTCCCGCCGGTAGGCGAAGTCGAGCGTCTTCATCTGCGCCTCGTCGCCCGAGGCTTTGGCCCGCTCGAAGGCTTCACGGTACATGTCGTCAATGTTGGCGAGGATGCGTTCGCGGGAGCGCGACATGCTGACCTTCTGGATGGCTTGAGAGGTGAGACGCGGCGGCTCGCCGCCGGCTTTGTCGAGTTGCTCGTCGGTCGGGTCCAGCAGATAGCGCTGGGCCGCGTTGATGAGGTTCCGACGAGACGGCAGCGACGGCAGAAGAGGATTATCCATTTGCGACGAGAGCAGATCTTCGCGCGCGACGACTTTCAATGCGTGTACTGCGGCGAGCGCTTCGAGCCAAAGGCCCTGACGGTGGATCACGTTCAGCCGAAGGTGCGCGGCGGCGACCGGTCCGGTGGGAACCTAGTGACCGCGTGTGAGGCGTGCAACGCGCGCAAGGGCGGACGGCGGCTCGCCGAGTTCCTGCGGGCGGATGCGGTGGCGCGGGAGCACTTCTTCGTGCTCGCGGCGCCTCACGTCTGGCCGCGCATCCTGAGGACCGTCGCGGAGGAGCTGGCGCGGCCACCTCGCCAGCGCTGACGACCGGTCAGCGCAGACCCTTGTCGTGCATCAGCCCTGCCACGAGCCGATCGTCCGTGGCATGCGGCTGCAGCAGCGCGAGCACTTCCTCGTCGCTGGGCGCCTCCACGATCATGAGTGGCGGGGGGAATCCGCCGAGGCTCTCGCGAGCGGTGCCGGCGCGACGGTCCACCTCGAGTACGGCCGTCACGGGCACCACGCCAGGTACGCTGGTGCGACGGTCGCGGACCGCCGGCCCATGGGCGAGGCGCCGATCGTAGAGAATGGGATCGTCGGACACCTGTTCAGTGTGCGCGCCGCGGGCGCGGTTGGCAAGCGCGACCTAGCGCGGCGGTGCCCCGCCCTGAAGCCGGTGGAACACGGCGTCCTCCACCACTCTCCCGTCGCGCAGGTGCTCCACGACGATCCGCTCGAGCAGTGCGGGCGTCACGGTGGCGTACCACACACCCTCGGGATACACGACGACGATCGGACCGTCGGTGCACACCCCGAGGCATGGCGTCTCGCCACGCTTCACCCGATGCGGGCCGAAGAGGAGCGATTCACGCTCGAGCAGCCGCGCGAGCAGCGAGTAGAGCGCGCGGCCCTCGCGATTGGGCGAGCAGAACCCGCCGGTGCAGACGAGGATGTGGCGAGCATAGGGCTCCATGAGAGCCGAGAGTTTGGCAGGAGACAGCGGCAACCGGATTGTGGACGGCTCGGATCGTCAGCGAAGAGCGTGCACGGCCTGTGCAACCGGAGCCGCCAGATAGCTCAAGCCGGCGAGCGCCCACGCCAGTGCAACGTAATACGCCGCCACGCGAGCGTCGGGATCCCTGGACGGCTTCCCGAATGCTATCACGGCCGCGACGCCTCCGACCACGAGCAGAAGGCCATCGTGTGTCACGCCGAACGCCGCCAGCACTGCGCCGGCTGCGACCAGGCGGTGCGTGCGCGCCATGGCGGCGAAGCCACGTCCGCCGTCCAACTGCCAGACGGGGAGCAGGTTGAACAGGTTCAGCCAGGCCGCCGAGTGCGCGATCGCGGCGAAGATCGGACGATCGGTCGCGAGATAGGCGGCATAGCTGGCCGCCGTGGCGGCCAGCCCCCAGAGTGGTCCGGCGAGGCCTACCATGGCGTTCTCCCAGTCGCTGTGCAGCGCCTCACCCAACCGCACGAACGCGCCGACGCCGGGAATGAACATCGGCGCGCCAGCCCGCACGCCGTAGTGTCGCAGCGCCGACACGTGTCCCATCTCGTGAACATAGATCGAGAGCACGAACCCGACGGCGAACGGCCAGCCCCACATCGCCCAGTAAACGCCGATCGTCGCCAGCATGGACAGCAGCGTCCCGAGCTTGCTGAAGCCGAGCAGCAGCAGCTTCATCTTCGTCAGCAGCATGACGATGACCCATTTCGCCTTCAGCAACACGACGGCGATGGCGCCCAGCACGCTGCCAACCTTTCCATTCCCGAAGCGTGAGCGGACCTTCGCTTCCTTCTCCTTCTGCCGGGTCTGCTCGATGGACGGCGTGTTCTTGCCGAGCGTGGCAATGCGCGCCGAGATGATCGGATACTGCGGCGAGTCAGGCGGCAGGAGCGAGATCGCCTCACGCCAGCGCTCCAGCGCCTTGGTGACGTCGCCGGCCGTTTCCGCCGCCTGTGCGTCCGCCGCGAGCTGCTTCAGACGCTCCGCATGCACGAGCGTATGACACGCCGGACAGACGAGCAGCCTCGGCGCGAGCTGTGATCCGCAGCGCGCGCAGTGGACGAGCGTCGCCGTCGCCAGCGTCACGCCCGTCATGGCCCGGTGGCGGGGGCGGCGGAGGGTGCGAGGCGGTACGGGCCGCTCACGCTCAGTTGGACGCGCTTGTTCATGCGCCAGGCTTGCAGGAGCCCGAACACGAGGATGAGGATGCTGATCGGGCTGCCCAATCCGACGAGAATCGGCAGCGCGACGGAGAGCGCGAGGAGCGCTCC
>JALYXJ010000195.1 GCA_030947165.1 Gemmatimonadota bacterium | reverse complement strand
ATCCAGACCGACGTATCGGCGAGGATCACTCGCTCGACGCTCGGCGCCGGGGAATCGCGCGAAGCTGGGGCTCGGAACCGCCGAGCTTCGCAAGGCGGCGCGCACTTTCACGAGCGATCAATGCCCGAAGTCCTTCGTGGATCAGGGCGGTCCTTTCTTCCAGGCCGGTGAGCCGCCCGGCCTCTTCGAGCAGTGCGTCGTCCAGGTTGAGCGTCGTCCGCATCGCGTCGGCTCCTCTTTGGTATGTACCAAAGATACATCAAATGATGTCCAACGCCATGCCTAATTCCCGCCTATGGTGATGGAAGCGCCCGGTTCGGACGATTCATTGCTGGAGCCCCGGAGGAGCACAATCGTCGGGCCCTGGCGCTGGACCCGTCGCTCGCTGAAGGGCATCTCGCGCGAGCCTGGATCCTCTGGAGTCCCGCCAGGGGCTTTCGGCATGCGGACGCCATCGCCGCGCTCGAGCAGGTGCTGGCCACGCGGCCGCACCACGAGCGGGCCCATAACAGGATGTCGAGCATCTGCGGCCACATCGGGCGATTGTCGGAGGCGCGAATGGCCCACGAGCGCGCGGGCCGCGCGAATCCGCGGACGCGGACGGGCAATCTCGAGTGGAACCACATCTACGCCGGCGAGTTCGCGCGCGCGGAGGTGGCGGTGGAGGACTGGTTCCGCGAATGTCCCAACAGTTTGTACGCGCGCTACACCCGCATCCTGCCGCCCTTGCTGAGCGGCGACCTGGCGCTCGCCGAGCACCGGCTCGACGCGGCGTTGCAGCAGCAGCCTGGCGAGCCCCTGTTCGTGAGTCTTCAGGGGATCCTGCACGCCCGGCGCAGCGAGCCGGGTCCGGCGCTCGATTGTGTGCGTGGCGCGCTGGCATCTCCGAAATCGTTCGGTCACACGCATCACACGCACTATCAGGTGGCGAGCGTGTACGCGTTGCTTGGCGACGCGGCCAACGCGATGGCGTGGCTGGACCGTACCGTGGATGGAGGGTTTGCCTGCTGGCCGTTCTTCGGCCGCGATCCGCATCTCGCCTTGCTGCGCGAGGAGCCTGCGTTCATGCGGCTGGTCGCGGATCTCGAGTCGACTTACGGTGGCCTGGAGATCACGAGGGTGTAAACCAAGAAGGAGCTCCTCGATGAGCTGGAGGCGCGCATCGGTCGCGAAAGGATAAACCGGTTCCTGGCGAGTTACATGATGGAGCGGACGTTCGTTCGCTGGTACGGCCGTTTGTATGCCAATGGAGTCGCCTGCTCGGTCTCCTGCAGCTCGACCCGATCGACTTCCCACGGCGCGTCTAAGCCAAGACTCGTGGCGTACAACGACCGATCGTCCATGGCGCACTCCCGAAAGGGCCCTGCGCCAGGCTATCACCCACTCAATTCCCGGAAGACCCGAACGTTCTAACATACGAGGCGCGACCGAGAGCTGAAGCGAGCTTTCTGTGAGCGTCGATCCCTTCACAAGCAGGCGCGCGAGCTGGCCGAGCGGGACGACATCTCGATCAACCAGTTGATCGCGACGGCACTCGCCGAGAAGATGGCCGCCTTGATGACCGGCGAGTACCTGAGCGAACGAGCCGGGCGCGGCAGTCGGAGGAAGTTCGACCATGTTCTCAAGAAGGTTCGCGAGCGACGCCGGTCTCCGTAGAATCAGCCGGCCACCCGCGGCGCGACGGGAAACAGCTCGGGGAGCAGGTAGGGCGCGGCGTGCGCCGGGATGCGCGGCAGCAGGTCGCCCCTCGGCGTCGCCGACACTGCGAATCCTTCCTTGACAAGATCGCTCGCCATACGCCGTGCCGATCGCTCGCTCATGCTCGCCACGCGCGCCACCTCGCCGCGGGGCAGCGGTCCGATGGTAAGCAGGTGCTCGAGCACGCGCGCGGCCTCGGCGCGAAATGCCAGCGCCGGTCGTCCAACCCGTCGCGTACTTCGCGTGATGTCGTCCGCCGCGTCGGGCGCGGGAATCTCACGCTGGGCGCGCCGGCGCGCGTAGTCGCGCGCGCGGGCGCGCAGCTCGTCCGGCGCGAGCACGCGGCGCATGTAGCTCACCTGATCGGCGGCCGTCTCGAGAAAGAACGCACAGAACTCCCGGAGGAATCGCTCCGAGAGCGGCCCGCGGCCATCCGTGGCGTTCCACGGTCCCTGGTCGGCGTTGGCGAGGCGTTCCTTATATAGATGGCCCGCGCGCGCGAGCCCCCGGCTCATCGACCAGAGTCCGCGCGCGCCGAGTCCGAGCCGCGCGAGCATCAGGTCGGTGACGAGGCGCGCCACGCGGCCATTGCCGTCGCCGAAGGGGTGGATCCAGAGCAGGCGATGGTGCGCCGCCGCAACCGCGACCAGCGCCGCGGTGCGGGTGTCCTCGGGGATCACGGCGCCGGCATCGGGCTCACCGATGAGCACTGCCGGATCGTACGTCGTTCCAAACGCCTGGAGCGCCGAGGCGATGAGGTGATACGGCGGCGCGACGTGTGCGCCGACGTGCACGTCATAGTCGCGCAACACCCCTGGCTCGACGATCACGGACCGAGTGCTCGCGACGTCGCGCACCGTGCGCATCTCGATGGGAAGGCGCGAATAGAATGACCGGTGCACGCCGACGATGACGGCCGTGGCGGCGACATTCAGTCGTTCGTCCTTCGCCAGCAGGGTCTCGTATTCGGCGTGGGTCTCGGCGTGCGCCAGCGCTTCGATCTGCCCGTTCCGCAGCGCGGGAGCGCGGGAGATGGCGCCCTGGCGCGCGGCGTCGAGGAAGACCGGATGGGTGTCGTGTCCTTCGATCAGGTTGGAGTAGTAGGTCGTCGCGTCGCGGAGGAGGCGGTGCACCGCGTCGACCGTATGCGGCGGGAGCTGCGCACCCAGCCCGTCAATGTCGCGCACGAGCTGGCGCGCCAACGGCAGGAGCGTCGGCAGGTCCGGCAAAGCGGGCGCGAAGGGGATGGAGCGCGGCATGACGACCGGATTGTTGGCCGGTATTTCCGGCCGCCATGGGTGATTGTAACAGGCGATACGGTAATAGTTTACAGTAGATATTGCCAGTCATTTCCTTGATTTCTGGCCGATAAGTTGTGGATTGATGGCCGATGTGGCCTCATCGCCTTCAGAGGTCGTGAGTATGGAATATGACGGCGCTCCTACGGCCAGATCATCTTGCGTGGTGTGATATCCAGGCTGTCGGGCCCTCGGGTAAGATCGCTCGTGTTGCACGGAGTGCCGGAGCCCGAATTTGGCAACCGTAGCTGTGCATCGCTCCAGCGCTCGCGGGCCGCGGGCGTGGTGAACAAGCGAGTGGCCTACCTTGGCTGTGGACCCGTGGGAGGACTCAGTGCAGGTGATTCCGTTCGTCTGCTCATGAATACCGGGGGCGCCACCGGGACGCGCGAGGCCAAGCCGCCGCCGTAGGGAGGCATTGGTTGCTCTGACGTATACCCGATGCGATGGTCATTCACGGTTGCCAGTCCGGAGAAGCTCTGAAAGCACTGGGCGGGGGTCGGGCACGTAAACGATGTCTCGGACGAACGACCCACCAGCCCATCGTCGCCGGTGAGTTGCACCTGGTAACGTGCGTACCGTGCGACCAGTGGATCGCTGATGGAATCCATCTTGGTGAGCACGTATCGGCGCGAGCAGTTCAAGCGGAAGATGAGATAGTTCGCACCGGCCCACCCATCCGGACCATCCCTACCTCACGCATCGCATCACGAACGCGGTGACGGAGGGTCTCAACGCGAAGATCCAACGGATCAGGTATTCGTCCCGCGGCCTCCGCGACCGCGGGCGATTCAAGCTGGCGATCTATTGCCACTGTGGCGGCCTCGATCTCGAGCCTCGTCACGCCGCTGTATGAAAATCCTCTCATAAACCGCGCACCCACACCAGAGTCGGAAGACCCGAATCTCAATGTTCGTTCGAGACTCATTGCGATATGGTGAGGGAGCACACGGACAAGCGCAGCGTATAGCCCTAGGGTGATCCGGTTCCGCCTTCGCCCAGCATTTGTGCACCTGCTCAGACGATCGGCGCGACGGGAACGGTCACATCGCGTCGTCGTGTAGTGACGGAGGGCTCCGGCATTGTCGGCCTGGCTCGTCACGGGAATCGTCTCCAGTGCGGCGCGCTCGCGCGACGGACGCGTGCTGGCACTGCTCGCCGACGACGACGCGCGGCGGCGCGTGGAGGTCGCGCTGGGCGGACGGATGACGGAGGTCGCGTGTCGCACAGCATCCGACGTCGAGCTGACCGTCAGCGCGCAGCACGCCGACTGTGTCCTGGTGACGCCGTGGGACGACAGCGGGAAACCTTCCGTCCCGACGGTGCGCCGGCTGCGCAGTCGTTTCCCCTGGCTCCCGATCGCCGTCTACTGTCACCTCGAGCCGAAGTCGGCGCACGAGATCGCCGCGCTGACCCAGGCGGGTGCCGACACGTTCATCATCAGTGGATACGACGACCTCGGTCTCAGCCTGCGTCAGCGCATCGCCTTCGCCTTTTCGAAGCGGGCGGCCGAGGACGCGCTGGTGGCACTCGCGCCCTGGCAGACACCGGAGTCGGAGCCGATTCTCTCCTACTGCCTGTACCATTCCGCGGAGCCGTTGACGGTTCACGCGGTGGCGGACGCCTTGTCCCTCGACCGCAAGACGCTCGGCAGCCGGCTGGCGACGGCGGGGCTTCCGGCACCGAGGGTGCTCATCCCATGGTGCCGACTGTTGTGCGCGGCGCGCTGGCTCGAGCGGCCGGAACGTTCCGTGGAGCAGGCCGCTCTCGTGCTCCGCTTCGGCTCGGGCTCGGCGCTCCGCAACATGTTCCGGCGCTACACGGGGCTGCGCGCGGGCGATGTGCGG
>JALYXJ010000003.1 GCA_030947165.1 Gemmatimonadota bacterium | reverse complement strand
ACCGCGCCCGCCGCGTTGAGGATGAACTGCAGCCGCTCGGCGAGCGCGTCGTCCTTCACGATCGCGATCCCGCCGATCATGTCGCTGTGTCCGTTCAGGTACTTGGTCGTCGAGTGGTAGATCAGGTCGGCGCCGAACTCGAAGGGACGCTGGAAGAAGGGCGACGCGAACGTGTTGTCGACAAGCAGGAGCGCATCTCCCCGGTGTGCGATGTCGGCGACGGCGGCCAGGTCCGTGATGCGCATCAGGGGGTTGGTCGGGGTCTCGACGAACACCAGTCGCGTTTCGGGGGTCATCGCGTCGGCGACATGCTGCGGGTCGCGCGTATCGACGTAGCTGAAGCGCAGTCCGTAATGCTGGAGGATCTTGTCGAACAGCCGAAAGACCCCTCCGTACACGTTCTCGCCGCAGACGATGTGGTCGCCGGCACGGAAGAGCTTCATGATGGAATCGACGCACCCCATCCCGCTTCCGAAGGCGAATCCATGGCGCCCCCCCTCGAGGGCCGCGACGTTCCGCTCGAGCGCTTCGCGCGTGGGGTTCTTGCCCCGGGCGTATTCATAGCCTTTGTTATTACCGAGCCCCTCCTGCACGTAGGTCGAGGTCAGGTACACGGGGGTCATGATCGCTCCCGCCAGGGGCTCGGGGCGCTGGCCGGCGTGAATGGCGCGGGTAGCGAACCCGGCCTCGAGATCTTCGTCGTAGACGCGCGTCATGCCGATACTCGCAATGGGTGGAGGGATGGACGGGCAAGATAACCCTACTCGCCAGACGACGGCGAACCCGACCAGGCACCGCCGGCCCGCACGCTTCTCCCGCTCCTCCGCGCCATGAACGAGCTCCGCACCGTCCCAAGCTGTCTCATCGTCGACGACGAACCGCGTCTGCGCCAGGTGCTCGTGCACCTGATGCGCAACGACGGCTTCACCTGTCTCGAGGCGGGAAACGGCGAAGAGGCGCTGGCGCATCTGCAGCAGCATCCCATCACGCTCGTGATGAGCGACCTTCGGATGCCGAAGATGGATGGGCTCGAGCTGCTGCGGCAGACGCGAGCGCGCTTTCCCGACGTCGCCGTGGTGATGATCACGGCGATCGCCGACGTGGAGGTTGCGGTGAGCTGCCTCGCCCACCCCTGCCCCTCCCGTTAACTTGCCCCGCACGACCATACCTGGAGTAGTATCGGCATGACGCGGGTTTTCGACGACGATCTCGAGGCGGGCTTCGCGACCCGCGCCATTCACGCAGGCCAGCGCCCCGAGCCCCTCGCCGGCGCGATCATGACGCCGGTGTACCTCACCTCCACCTACGTCCAGGACGCGATCGGCGAGAACAAGGGCTACGAGTACGCTCGCGGCAAGAATCCGACGCGGGAAGCGCTGGAGCGCAACGTCGCCGCCCTGGAGGGAGGCCGGCACGGCTTCGCTTTCAGCTCCGGAATGGGGTGCGTGACCTCGATCATGCTGCTGTTCAAGGCCGGCGACCACGTGGTCTGCAGCGAGAACATGTACGGCGGCGTCTTCCGGCTGTTCGACAAGCTGCTCCAGAACTTCGGGCTCACCTTTTCCTGGGTGGATACGCGCGATGCGCAGCGCATTGCCGACGCCATGACCCCGAAGACGCGGCTCGTGTTCGTGGAGACGCCGTCGAATCCGCTCATGCGCATCACGGACCTGCGCGCCTCGGCGGACATCGCTCATCGGGGCGGTGCACTCCTGCTCGTCGACAACACTTTCTCGTCGCCGTTCTTCCAGCGCCCATTCGAGTTCGGCGCGGATATGATCTACCACTCGACGACGAAGTATCTGAACGGGCATTCCGACATGATCGGCGGCATCGCGATCCTGAACGACGACGACCTCGCGTCGCGGCTCCAGTTCAATCTCAACTCCGCCGGCACCAACCCCGGTCCCTTCGACGCCTGGCTGGCCCTGCGCGGGACCAAGACCCTGCACCTGCGCATGCCACGGCATGACGAGAACGGGCGCCGCATCGCGGCGTGGCTCGCCGAGCGACTTGGCGAGGACAAGGTCATCTATCCGGGGCTGCCTTCGCACCCGCAGCACAAGCTGGCCACGACGCAGATGTCCGGCTTCGGCGGCATGATCTCGGTGGAGCTCGGTACCAAGGACAAGGCCAACGCCGTGCTGAGCCGGTGTCGCCTCTTCTCGCTCGCGGAGTCACTCGGCGGCGTCGAGAGCCTGATCAGCCATCCCGCGTCCATGACGCATGCCAGCGTCGACCCCGCCCGCCGCGCACAGCTCGGTATCTCGGAAGGCCTGGTCCGGCTGAGCTGCGGCGTCGAGGACGTCGAGGATCTTCTCGAGGACCTGGAGCACGCCTTTCACGTGGTCTAACGCCTTGTGAATCGTGTGTGGTGAGTGGTGAATGGTAGAAGCAACGGCACACCGGACTCGGCTTGGTGTGCCTTGCCGTCACGACTCACGGCTCACGATTCACGGCTCACGAGCAGTTCTGACACTTTCCCGACTCCCGCCCCGTACTCCTGAGCATCCACTCTCCAGGAGCCCGGAGTCCATGCCCACGCCCGTCCCCCAGATCTCCTCCCGCGCCTGGGAGCATCCCGCCGATCGAGCCGCGCTCGATACGCTGCGCGCGATCCCCGGGTTCGATGAGGTCGTGCGCAAGGTCGCCGCATTCATCTCCGAGCGCGGCGTCCGCCAGCTCTTCCTGGCCAACGCGGTCAAGATCGGACCCCAGCAACGCCCGCATCTCGACGCCCTGCTGGCCGACGTATGCGCCACCCTCGACTGGCCCGAACGTCCCGAGTTGTACGTCACCCAATCGCCGGCGGTGAACGCCTACGCCGTCGGCTTTGAGCGGCCCTTCATCGTCATGACCTCCGGTGCGCTCGAGCTGCTCGACAGCGACGAAGAGCGCCGCTTCCTGCTCGCGCACGAGCTCGGCCACATCATGAGCGGCCACATGTTGTATCGCACCGTCGCGCTGGTCATCCTCGCGATCGGTACGATGGCGCTGCTTCCCATCGGTCTCGCGCTTCTTCCCTTCCAGCTCGCGCTGCTCGAGTGGCATCGCAAGAGCGAGCTCTCGGCGGATCGCGCGGGCCTGCTCGGCGTGCAGGATCAGCTCGTCGCGCAACGGTCGTTCATGAAGCTCGCCGGCGGCCCGGCCTATGGCGACGTCGCCAACGTCGAGGAGTTCATGGTGCAGGCGGCGGCGTACGAGACCGGCGGCGACACGTGGGACAAGGTCCTCAAGATCGTCAACACCGCGTTCCGCGATCATCCCTTCCACACGGTGCGTGCCGGCGAGCTTGACCGCTGGCGGGCGACTGGTGCGTACGACGCGATTCTCGCCGGCACGTACGCGCGGCGCGGCGACATGTCGCGCGGCCTCGGCGAGGACTACTCCGAAGCGGCCAGTTATTACTCGGCTCGGGCGCGCGCAGCCGCGGACGGCGTTGCCGATGCGCTCCGCCGCGCACGGGACGCCTTCCGCGATGCTTTCCGCGGTTCCGATGGCGCGCCACCTCCGGAGCCCGCACCGCCGCTCTGATCCAAAGGCGGTCAATGTCGTCCTGAGC
>JALYXJ010000497.1 GCA_030947165.1 Gemmatimonadota bacterium | reverse complement strand
GCTCCATGATGACGGCCTCGTACGACGCCAGCGCGCCGGCAACGTCACCGCGAGCCGCCAGCGACTCCTGATAGGAGAACTGTTCCTCGTATGGTGTGCTCCTGCCGCTCGGCAGCGTGACCATGCGAATCGCCGCGCCTGCGGCATTCGTCGATCCGAGGGTGACCCGGTAGAGCGCGACGGAGCAGACTGTGGCCGTGGCCAGGCTCACCAGCGATGCGGGCAGCGCACCCAATCCCTTCACACGGGTGGCGAACTCGAAGCCCAGGGAGAGTGCCACCGGGAACGCCATGATCGACCAGGCCGTGGCCTTGAGCCGAAAGGCGGCATCGGGCCCCTCACGATCGAACCATGGAGGGCGATAGCGCGGTGCGGTGTCATCGTCAGGAGGAAGCACCGGCGGCGGGGTTCGCATCGCCGACCAAGATGGATGCAAACAGCTGAATGCGGCAACCCGTCCCATTCGTCCAACTTGTGGCGGCGTGGCGCCCCCGCGGAGGTTATGCGCATCGGTGGAGCGGGCTCGTGAGCACGTCGCTTTGGTGACGTACGCACAGCGCATGGTGCCAACCACAGGAGTAGTGTGCAGGAATGGCAATTGGCGGGGCACCAACTTTGCCCGACAGCACTTGGGGCTACGCCGCACGGCGTATCTCTGGACCTTCAGTCGCGGCTCGTCCGCGGGACTACGCGATGACTCGATTCGGCTTCCGGCAGGCAGCACCACTCATGGTGCTCGCCGCGCTGCTGTGCGGTTGGCCTGGCTCCGCGGCCGCGCAATTTGGCCGCAACAAGGTGCAGTACGAGAAGTTCGAGTGGCGTGTCATGCGCACGCCACATTTCGACCTCTACTTCTATCCGGCCGAGTCCCTCGTGACGCACGACGCCGGACGGATGGCGGAGCGCTGGTATACGCGGCACTCCGACATGTTCCGGCACACCTTCGACCGCAAGTCGATCGTGTTCTACGCCGATCAGCCCGACTTCCAGCAGACGAACGTCGTCGGCGATGAATTGACGGAGGGCACGGGCGGCGTGACGGAGGGGCTTCGCACGCGCGTCGTCATGCCCTTCACCGGCATCTACGCCGACAACGACCACGTGCTCGGCCACGAGCTGGTGCACGTGTTCCAGTACAGCGTCGCCGAGTCGGGCCCGGGCGGACTGGCGCGACTGAACTCGCTGCCGCTCTGGCTCATCGAGGGCATGGCCGAGTACTTCTCGCTCGGCCGCGATAACTCGCTCACCGCGATGTGGCTGCGTGACGCCGCGGAGCGCGATAGACTGCCCACGATCCATCAATTGACCACCGACCCCCGCTTCTTCCCGTACCGCTACGGGCAGGCGCTGTGGGCGTACGTGGGCGGCCGTTGGGGCGACCGGGCCGTTGTGGACGTCTATCGCACGTCGCTGCGCCTCGGCTTCGAGGAGGGGATCCGCCGCGTGCTCGGCGTCTCCACCGACTCGCTCTCCAAGGACTGGATCGCCGCCACGAAGCGCACCTATCTGCCGGTGCTCGAGGGTCGCACCCGCCCCGGCATCGCCGGCGATCCGGTGCTCCAGACGTCGCGCAAGACCGGAGACATGAACCTTGCCCCGACGGTCAGCCCCGACGGCAAGCTCGTGGCGTTCTTCGCGCGGCGCGGCCTGTTCGAGATCGAGCTGTTCGTGGCCGACGCGCAGACCGGTCGCGTGATCAAGAAGCTCGCTGGTCCGACGAGCAATTCGCACTTCGACGCGATCACGTTCATCTCGTCGTCGGGCTCGTGGTCGCCGAGCAGCGACAAGTTCGCCTTCATCGCGCAGTCCGAAGGCAATCACGAGATCGCCATCCTCGACGTGGCCTCGACGAACATCGAGCAGCGGCTGCGGGTGCCGGGCGTCGGCGCGATCTCCAACATCGCATGGTCACCGGACGGACGTACGATCGCGTTTTCGGGTCAGCATGGCGGCTTGAGCGATCTGTATCTCGTGGACCGGGCCGCCGGGACGGTGCGCCAGCTCACCAACGACAAGTACGCCGACATCCAGCCGACGTGGTCGCCCGACGGCCGTACGATCGCCTTCGCGACGGATCGCGGCGCGCAGACGGACTTCAACACGATGACCTTTTCGCCGCTGCAGCTCGCGACGGTCGACGTGGAGACGGGGCGCATCAGCGTGTTCTCGCCATTCGCGCGTGGCAAGCACATCAACCCGCAGTATTCGCCCGATGGCCACAGCCTGTTCTTTATCAGCGATCAGGATGGCTTCAGCGACATCTACCGACTGCAGCTGGCAACTGGCGCCGTCACACGCGTCACCCGGATCTCGACCGGCGTCAGCGGGATCACCGACATCTCGCCTGCTCTGACCGTGGCGCCGACGACGGGCCGGATGCTGTTCTCGGTGTTCGAGGATCAGGGGTACGCGGTGTTCGGGCTGGACTCCATCCGCACGCGCGGGGAGCCGGTGGTGCTCGGCGCGACGGTCGCCAGCGCGAGCGTGCTGCCACCCGGCGATACGCCGGGCCGGTCGACGGTCACGCAGTACCTGCACGATCCACTTACCGGCCTCGTGGGCGGTCAGGATTTCAGCACCGGGCCCTATCACTCCTCGTTCTCGCTCGACGCGGTCGGCCAGCCGAGTCTTGGCGTCTCAGCGGGCGGACCATTCGGCACCGGCGTCGCGGGCGGCGTGTCGTTCCTCTTCGGCGATCAGCTGAGCGACAAGCAGATCGGCGTCGCCGTCCAGGCCAATGGGCAGGTGCAGGACATCGGCGGTCAGGTCATCTATCAGAACCTGAAGAACCGCTGGAACTACGGCGCGTCGATCCAGCACATCCCCTACTTGTATGGCTATTCGTACCTGAGCGCCACCGGCAACCAGGTGCAGCAGAACGTCTACCTCCAGCGCATCTTCGTGGACCAGGCAGGCGTCAACGTCTCCTATCCCTTCTCGACTACACGGCGCGTCGAGTTCAGCACCGCGTTCACGCGGCTGGCGTACAGCACGCAGATCCAGACCTACGATTACAACACCGGTGCCCCACTCGGGCAGACGTCGGGGCCGGCACCGTATCCCACGGCCTATTACGGATCCGGCACCGCCGCGTACGTCGGTGACAACTCTTACACCGCGTTCACCAACCCCATTCAGGGCACGCGCTATCGATTCGAGGTGTCGCCGACCTTCGGCTCACTCGTCTACAACGCCGCATACGCCGACTACCGGACGTACTTCTTCGCTCGCCCATTCACCTTCGCGTTCCGCGGCCTTCACTACGGTCGTTACGGGCGCGACAGCGA
>JALYXJ010000461.1 GCA_030947165.1 Gemmatimonadota bacterium | reverse complement strand
GCGGCCACTACGCGGGGGTCGGCATCCAGATGGACGTGCGCGACAGCGGCATCACGGTCATCGGCACGCTGCCGGGCACCCCGGCCGAGCGGGCAGGCATCATGAGCGGCGATCGCATCGTGGACATCGATGGGAAGTCCACGCATGGGCTCACCTCCGACGAGGCGCTCAAGGCGCTACGCGGAAATGCAGGCTCGTCGGTGCGCGTGGCCGTGGAGCGGCCCGGCGTGGCGGCGCGGCTGCCGTTCTCGCTCACCCGCGCGGTGATCGAAGTCAACCCGGTGTCGCACGCGCTGATGGTGCGCGACGGTGTGGGCTACGTGGATCTCGCTGTATTCAGCACGACGGCGGCGGCGGAGCTGTCGCATGCCATCGACTCGCTGCGCTCGGCGGGAGCGCGGTCGCTCGTGCTCGACCTCCGCGGCGATCCCGGCGGGCTGCTCGATCAGGGTGTGGGTGTCGCAGACCTGTTCCTGGACGCGGGGCAGCGCATCGTGTCGACGCGCGGCCGCACGTCGGACGAGAACCGCGCCTTCGCCGACAAGGCGCCGCAGCGCTTTGCCGACATGCCACTGGTCGTGCTGACGGACAGTGGCACGGCATCAGCGAGCGAGATCGTCGCCGGGGCGCTGCAGGATCACGACCGCGCGCTCCTCGTCGGCACGGCGACGTACGGGAAGGGGAGCGCCCAGCGCGTGTTCAAGATCGAGAATGGCGCGGTGAAGCTCACCACGGCGCTCTGGTACACGCCGAGTGGGCGGAGCATCAACCGGCCTCGGACGACGTCCTCGTCCGATGACGATGGCGACCCGGCGCCGGCACCCGATTCCGCCGCCGCACGGCCGAAGTTCCTGACCGATGCGGGACGCACGGTCCTCGGCGGCGGGGGCATCGTCCCCGACGTTGAGGTGGCGAGCAGCGCCGCGACGAAGGCGGACAAGGCGCTCCAGGCCGCACTCGGCGCACGGGTGCCGCAATTCCGCAGCACCATGGTCGACTATGCGCTGACGCTGAAGACGTCCGGCGCGATCACGTCACCGGATTTCGTGGTCACGCCCGCGATGCGCGACGAGCTGTATCGGCGCCTCCAGGCACGCGGTGTCGACGTGCCACGCGCCGTGTATGACTCCGCCGCGCCGCTCGTGGCGCGCGCCCTCGGTACGCAGGTGACGCGATTCGTGTTCGGTCAGCGAGCAGAGTTCGCGCGCGGCCTGCGCCGGGACTCCACCCTGGCGAAAGCGCTCGAGCTGCTGCAGGGCGTGAGTACGCCGCGCGCGCTCCTCGACCGCGGACGGAAGTGATCGCCGAGCCCTGCCTTGCTTTTGTCACGGCGCATAGGCCCTTGATCCTACTTACTACGCGCTCGGCCGGCCACTGATCCATGTAGCTCCTCGTGTAGCCGGCCAACGTGACCGCGCCGGCGCGAGCGCGGTGGCTGGCGACTTGGAGGTGGATGCATGTCGGTGACGGCGAAGGTTCCGCGTGACAAGCTGGAGAAGTACTTCGACGACTTCACGAAGCATTTCCTGCGCAACGATTCCACCACCGCCGCCGACGTGGAGCTGCTCGCCAAGGACTGGGGTGACCAGGTGGAGGCGGAGGGTGCGCACCTCATCGGCGTGACCTATGATCCGAAGGAGAACGCGCTCGAGCTCACCTTCGAGGGCGGGCAGCATCGGATGTATCGTCCCGCCGAGGTGTGGACGGTGCAGGACGAGATGGACAGTTTTGTGCGCGCGATCGAGCTCGTGCACGACGACGGCACGCGTGAAGTGGTTCGCGTGCGTCGGTTCGGCGTCCAGCCACGGGACTGACGCCGCTAGCGCTCCACGACGCGAGTACCCGGCGGCACGACGAACACGAAGGCCTTCGGATCCACCGGCGCGTTCGGCCGGAATGACGTAAGGCGCACCGTGCGCTGCACACCATTCGGCTCGGTCACGACGAACTGCCGGATACTGGCATCCGCATCGTCCACGTAGACGGTGGCCGTCTTGAACGGAGCGGCCGTCATTTGCTTCGGCACCAGCGCATACCCGTGCGTCGGCCGTCCGCTCACCGTGCGCGTGCCGGCGCCGGTCACGTTGTAGCGTTTGCGTGGCGCGGTGAGAAACTGCGCCGTCAGATCCACGGTCCCGGTGCCCGAGCTGCCGAGCGGCGAGCGGAGGACCTGGTCGGGTACGCTGCTCGGCAGGTAGAGCCAGACGTACTGGCCGTCAGCCACGATCCGATCGGTCGCCGGATTGTCGAACTTCACCGAGAGCCGACCGGGCCGCCGCTGCTGGTACTCGCCGGTGGACGTGAGGGTGCTGCCGGTGAGCGGGTTCACGATCGTCTGCTCGAAGGTGGCGCGGGCGGTCTTCACCTTCGCCCACGCGGCCACGGCGCGGTCGAGAAGGTCTGCCTGTGGCCGCGGCAGCGACGTCCAACCCCCCGCGCCGAGCGCGACGACGCCGGCGATGGCCGACTGGATGGTCCTGCGTCTGGTCATCGTGCTCTCCGGGAAGTGAGGGCCGTGCGCCCGTCCGGTACTACCCGCGCGACTCGAAGGTGGTCCGCGACACCGACGGCGCCGCGAGTGACCGGCCAATTGCCTCCGCGATGGTGCGCGTCTCCCGCACGAGCCGGGCAAACTGCTCGGGAAACAGCGACTGCCCACCGTCGGACAAGGCACGGTCCGGATCGGGGTGCACCTCCACGAGCAGCCCATCGGCCCCGGCGGCGATGGCCGCGCGGCCCATCGGCAGCACCTTGTCGCGCAGTCCGGTGCCATGGCTGGGATCGGCGACCATCGGCAGGTGCGACAGCTTCTGCACCAGCGGGATGGCGGTGAGGTCGAAGAGGTTCCGCGTGGACGGGTCGAAGCTGCGGATGCCCCGCTCGCACAGGATCACCTGGCTGTTCCCCTCGGCCAGGATGTACTCGGCGCTCATGAGCAGGTCGGTGATCGTGGCCGACATGCCCCGCTTCAGCAGCACGGGCTTGCCGAGGCGGCCGACGGTACGCAACAGCGAATAGTTCTGCATGTTGCGCGCGCCGATCTGGATGCAGTCGGCCACCTCCGCAACGAGGTGCGCGCCCTCGTCGTCCAGCGCCTCGGTGACGATGGCGAGCCCCGTCTCGCGGCGCGCGAGCGCGAGCATGGCGAGCCCTTTCTTGCCGAGCCCCTGGAAGGCATACGGCGAGCTGCGGGGCTTGTACGCACCGCCGCGCAGCGCGGCGCCGCCCGCGTCGCGCACCTGTTGCGCGGACAGGACGATCTGCGCCTCGCTCTCCACCGAACACGGACCGGCGATGATCGGGATCTCGTTGCCGCCGAACACGACGCCCGGCGCAATCGTGACCAGCGTGTTCTCCTGCCGCCACTCGCGCGACACCTGCTTGTACGGCTTGGTGACGTGGATGACTTCGGCCACCCCTTCCAGGGACTCCAGCCGCGACCCGTCCACGCTGCCGTCGTTGCCGACGAGCCCCACCGAGGTACGCTGCGCGCCAGGCATCGGGCGCGCCTGATACCCCATTTCCTCGATCACCTTGACGACGCGCGCCACGTGCTCAGGCGTCGCGTCGTGAGCCATCACCACCAGCATCGGCCGTCCTCGATCCCGAGCAGGTTCCCAGGCCCGGCGAGGGAGCCCGGGGGGCCTACGGAGTGAACAGACAAGATAGCGCGTCGGCGGATGCGCCCGCGCGGATCACGACGTCGCGCCTGCCTCCACGGCCGCCGGCTCTTCGATTCCCGATCCCTCGATCGACGGGCCGCGCATGCGGACGCTCACCAGCGACGACACGCCCGGCTCCTGCATCGTTACGCCGTACACCGAGTCGGCCGCTTCGGTGGTGGTGCGTGGGTTGTGCGTGATGACGATGAACTGCGTGCGGCTCTTGAACTGATTGAGCATCCGCACGAATCGACCGACGTTGGCGTCGTCCAGCGGCGCGTCCACCTCGTCCAGGAGACAGAATGGGCTCGGCTTCGTGAGGAAGATGCCGAACAGCAGCGAGAGGGCGACGAGGGCGCGCTCGCCACTCGACAGGAGATTGATGCGCTGCGTCTTCTTGCCACGTGGCGACGCGTGGATCTCGATGTCGCAGTCCAACGGGGCGTCCGGATTCTCCAATCGCAGGTCGCATTCGCCGCCGCCAAACAGCGACATGAAGATCGTGCGGAAGTTCTCGCGCACCTGCGTAAAGGTGGCGAGGAACAGCTCGCGGGCCGTGGCGTCGATCTCCTTGATCGCCTGGAGCAGCGACGCCTTCGCGTCGAAGAGGTCGGTGCGCTGCGCCACGAGGAAGTCGTGGCGCTTCACCGTCTCGTCGTGCTCCTCGATCGCCAACGCGTTCACCGGCCCGAGCTGATCGAGCTGCCGACGCAGCTCCTCCGCCTCCAGGCGCAGCGACTCGTCGTCGATGTCCACCGGAGGCACCTCGGCCAGCATGTCGTCCAACGGCCGCTTCCACTCGGCTTCGAGCCGTTCGCGAATCGCGGCGCGGCGGCCGGACAGCTCGGTGAAGCGCAGCTCCGCATGGTGTAGCTCGTCGCTCACCGCGCTCGAGCGCCGGCGGATCTCGTTCAGGGAATGCTCGGCGGACAGGAGGGCCTCGTCCGCCTGGCGCACGCCGGCCTCCGCGTCCATCAGACTCGTCTCGCCGTCGGTGAGCGTGGCCTCGCGAGTCTCGAGATCGAGCGTCCAGGACGCCATCTGCTCGGCCAACACCCGATCAGACGTGGAGAGATCGCTGAGCTCCTCGCGCAGCTGCGCGAGTCGTTGGGTGGCGGTGGCGACTTCCTGCGCCAGCCGGCGCTCGCGATCCACGGCCATCTGCACCCGCGCGCGTGATTCCGCCTGCTCCACCTGCCACCGCGTGCGCAGCTCCCGCGCTTCCTCCTGCTGGTGCTCGGCCGCCGCCGCCCGCTCACGCGCCTGGGCGATGACAGTCTCGTGCTGCGTGGCCTGATTGCGCAGCGTGGCCGCGTCGGTCTCGAGGGCTGCGCCTCGCGCTCCCAGCTCGGACGCCTTCGCGGCAAGCCGGTCGGAGAGTGCGGCCGCGTCCTGGGCTTCCTTCGTGGCGCGACCGACGCGGCGCCCAAGCTCGGCGTGCGTCTCCGCGGCCGCGCGGGCATGCTGGTGTGCGAGCGACGACGCCTCCGCGGCCTGCACCACGCGCTGTTCGCTCGCGCTCAGTGCCTCACGCATCGCATCGGCGGCGCGAGAGGCCGCCTGCCGCGCGCCGTCGAGCGCGGCGAGCTCGAGACGCAGCGACGCCAGCTCCGCT